>NZ_JAWOTX010000025.1:0-25295 GCF_033339115.1 Vibrio sp. 947
ATGCAAATGCGGCTGTGAGAAGCCCCGTGATGTAGCCAGTGCGCAAGTTAATTTAAACTGGGCGTTAGGTATTCAGGCTGGGAACCAGCCTAAAAAGGCAGCTTAGGCTTTCTTTTTGAAACTCCTTCAAAACGCGCAGCGTTTAGTGGGAGTTGTTCATTTCGTTCTGTAAATTGGTTTTCTGTTGTAGTCAATTCTACCCTGATTTTGCTTTTCGTAATTCCACCAAAGCTTACATTCCTGGTAGTCATCCCAATCTGACATTTCATGAACCTGATCTCTACCGCTATACGGTACTTTAGATAACTGTTTTTTGATATCTGAAATTGTTTTTTGAGTATTGTATTCTTTTTGCTTAATCAATTTAGCGCGGTTTTCTTCATGCATTTCATTCTGCATTTGATAAGTGGATTCATATTGACCAACCAACTTTTCATAGCGTTGAATCTGCACCTTAAACTGAGCTAATGCCCTATAGGTATTGTATTGGAATTCATGCGCCTTACGCATGGTTTCATCAATAAATGCTCTATTGCTAGAACCGATTCTTGAAACCTTATCCAATTCAGCAGAAAAATGACCAAGCTCAGGGTAAGGACCATCATAGTCAGACACTGAACCAAATTCTCGGCTATAACCTACATTTTTGTACGTATCACAGATTGACATATAAAGCTTTACGTCAACATACCCATAGGAATCTTTTTGCAAAGAGACGTTTTGAGTGGAATATGCCATTGCTGGACTAGCTAATAAAGCAGTTAAGATTCCTGGTAGCATTAATTTCTTAAACATTTTTATGCCTTTGATTATTTATTGTTCTTTTAAATGTATGTTAAACCAATTTGTTTGACATGGCAAAGCATATGAATTAGATTTTAGTTGTGAAATTAAATAAGGAATAAAAATATGATTAAAATTAATAGCAATAGCTTAGAAGTCACTGATGCAATCCGTGCTCATGTTGATAAAGTAATCGGTAAGATCAGTGAGCACTTCCATATGGATTCCGCAAACATTTCATACTCTGCCGAAGGAAGTCAGTTCAAAGCAGTGATTGAGTTCCGCAGCGGTAAGCTTCAAGCTACTGGTACTGCAACTGATCACGATCTGTACAAAGCCTTAACTGATTCGGCAAATAAGGTAGAGAGACAACTCAAAGACCAAAAAGAGAAATCTCTATAACAAGAAAACCCAGACAAGAGTCTGGGTTTTTTTATAAATATAAACTTTGTTGTATAGTAATCCACCAATATGTTAATATTTAAATAATAAATAAAAAATAATAAAGGATTGCTTATGAACATTACTGATTTCAGAAAGGCTCATGACCAATTGTTCGATTGCTTATCAAAAAGTGAACAATTAAAAAATCAAAGCATTCGAGATACAATCAATGCACACGCTGACACCTATTCTCAGAGTGGAACCTTTACTGCGAGTGACGTTGTCACACTTTTGAAGAATCAAAATATAAGCAATCCAGACTACATCTCGTACCTGAATAGCTTATCTTCCATTTTGGAGAATGAGCAGTATCCAGAAATATCTGAGAATGTCAAAAAGATCACTGAGCACATGAAAAAGTCTAAGGACATTCCTGAAGATATGGCTTCTGGTGTTCATTATGCCCTTAAAGAAATTGAAGGCTACAAGGGTAATGATTTGAAATTGCATACTGCTTATCTTAAGAAGATGCTTGGCAACAATGAAGACAAGGGGTTTGTAAGCGGCGCATTGCAAACCATAGAGTTCTTTAACAGCACCTATAAGGCTCCCGTAACATCCAGATCTAAAAATATGTCTACGAAGCTTGGTATGCCAAAAAAGTTTGTGGATTTTTTAGGAAAGCATGAAAATTTATTTAACTCCCTCAGTGAAACTGATAGACATATTTTTAAGCCATTTAAAAATAGGTTAAATAATTATATTGAGAAGTTATGCAGAGCTGGTGGAAATATTGAAAATATTTCTGTTTGCGATACAATTACTTCCCTATTGTACCAAAGCCGAAATGATCCAGAATATTCAAGATACTTAAAGCTTGTTGATAATATATTAGAAAACGAGCAATACCCTGAAGTATCTCAAAATAAGCTGCAAATCATCACACACATGAGGGAGTCGTCTAAAATACCTGAAGAGGCAAAAGACGGTGTTCAGTTTGCTTTGGATAAAATAGAGGCATACAAAGGTAACGCATTAAACAAATACATCAGCGTTATGATGATAGATCTCGATGAAATGAAATCCGAAAAATCAAAAGATTTTATTAGCGGAGCAACACAAGCGTTGAAGTTTTTTAATCAACAATTCAAATTCCCGACACAGCAAAAATCGGTATCCATTGAAAATACAATGAGTTAAAAAAGGAGGCATAGCCTCCTTTTCATATTTTATGATGGATTATGCGCTCTTGATAAGAAATTCTTCTTTACTTGCGCCGCTATCAATAGCCTTCTGAATTGGAGCTGGTGTACGACCTTGACCAGTCCAGGTTTTTTCATTGCCTTCTTCGTCTTTGTAAACGTATTTAGGCGGAAGCTCTTTGCGCTTACCCTTTGACACAGCCTTGCCTTTAGCTCTCGCTAAGACATCTTCAGCATCAATTCCATCTTCTAGCATCATCTTAACGATAAGATCAAGTTTTTCAGCTTTTAGAGCTTCTTGCTCAGCTAATTGCTCGTCTTCCTTTTGACGCTCAACTAATAACTCAGCAGCATTCTCTTGAATACGCTCAATTTGCTCAGTACTTAATTCACGCAACGCTGGACGCATTGAACGCAAAGACATTAGCTGCTTAATCTCAATAGTTTCAGACATTGTTTCACCTCGGTATTGTTCGGTAGCACCCTACTGTGAGAATACTAGACCAACACAACTTTCTATGTCAATTAAATAATTAATATTTATTAGTCATTTACACAAATCAGTCATTATTTTTTTCGTCTCATGGCAAGATTGATAGTTTTAGGGTTGATACAAAACCCCATACAATCAACCGCTTAGGTGATTTTATCCTGCGTAGCGTTCTTAACAATAATAAGAACTATGTATTTTGCTGTATATAATCACAGATAAAAGTAAAGTCAATTTTTGTGAGATTGACCTAATTTAATTGATTATATGATCAGCAATTGACAGCATTTCTCGATTTAAATCCCTATGATTTCCAGACTTTTATTGAAGTATTTTGAATTTTTCTGTAGTGTTCTAGAAACAACAATAATGAATCCAACTCATGAAAATCCGAAAAAAGTATAAGAAGAGAAAGATTGTGATGAAAGACAAAGAAGTGATGGTCTATCACTGCCCTTTCAAGGGTTGCCCTGCGAGCAAAGAATGGTTTGGTGATACAAAATCTTTACTCACACACATAGTTGAGACCCACAGTGAAGATGAAATTGAAAAAAGGCTTAGAGTAAAGAAGAAAGCTGTTAAAATAAGCCCTACAAGCGATTCAGACGGCTTTAACGTTCCTCACTCAATTAGCGTATTCGTAAACGATAGACTACTGGAAGAAGTCCATATAGAAGATGTAGGCATCTATGAGACAGAGAACGAAGCTGTCCTATCAAAATGTGAAAGTCTCATAAACCTAAAGAACACCTTCGGACTAACCTTTATTAGTCAAGAGCACCATAGTAGCTCATCAACAACATTACAGTTTAAGAGATAACCCCCGCCTTGAGGGGGCTTTTTTATGCCGCTTCTTTCAAAGAACCCACATTCTTAACATTATTTTTCACATTTATTTTCCATCGTCTTTTTGAAACGGGAATAAGCATGTTATGTTTTGTAAGCTCTCTGATAACCTTAGAAGTAGACTTTTTGAATGTGTTCTCTAGAGACTTTTTACTGACATATTCAGAGTTTTTACAGAAGCAGGTTTCTATGGTTTTTCCTGATTTAAATATAAAAATATCATAGAGAAGCTGATCCCAAATTTTCGAAGTGTAAGACGTGTCTAGGGAAGCATGTGATTCAGAAACTTCATCAAGGAATCGTTGATTTAGAAGTCTGTCGTTGGAGAGTAAATGGACTGTGTCCGAAGGTGTTATATCATGGTCAGAGAGGTGATTCTGCAAGCTTTTGACTAGTAGGTTGTCAGCCTTATCCTTTTCTTGCCGATTAAATATTATAAATTCGATATGGTCGAAAGGGTTCTTGTTCGAAAATATTTCTTTAGGTATTGGAACCTTATTTGAACAACAGATAATCAGTTTTGTTTTTTCGTGCGGTATTTTCCAATATGACAATACCTTACTATTACCAGTGTTTTCTATATCCCAGAAAAGCCAGTGCATACAGCCCCCTATATCAGGATACTAGTTTTGACTCATTGGAATCCCCATAGCTCGTAAGATTTTTGAGTTATGCCCATTTTTTTTGGCATCCTCTATTATTGCGAGCAAAATGTCATCCAGGCTTCTATTCTCCGCCACAAAACTATGTAACCTAAACTTATCAATTTTTTGATTTTTGTTATTAATCAGCGTATTTCTAAAGCTGCTATCTCCATCTTGACAGCTTAAGAACAAAGGAATGTTATTTTGGAAACAAACGAGAGCAATCCTTTCAATTAAAGGATGTATGTCATCAACATATACTTGTTCAATATCTTTACTTTCATTCATCATAAAATTCCTTTATTCCATATTAACATTAATTAAATTATAAAAAAACATTCTTCACATTAACATTGTATGAATTATCAAACATTGTTAAGAAATCTCTTGAAGAAGGGCTGACAAGCACAAAACCATCACCATCGTTCTGAATAAACTTTCTCAGTGTTTCTTCAGATAGCTGTAGGATTGTTGACTCTAGTAAGTCACCCGTTGAAATTGCCTTAGAAATATCACACAACGTCCCATACTCACCATTTGAGTAAATCATCTGCATGATATCTTCACCATTACTAATCTTGTAAAGACTCAAGCAATCTGACGGATCGAAAGCTGGGTTCATTTTCGCCAAATCAATCAATGTATACTTCCAATACTGTGATAGCTGCTCTTTAATATGGTCAATATTGATAGTGTCTTTAGTTTTTGATAAGTCTACAGTCTCGTTAGACATCATATTGGTAAAAAGCTTAAGCCTCATTGGAGTGGAGTCCATTAATGTAGCCGCATCTGTACCGCTATTAACAAACCTTGCAGCGTATGAAGCTGCAACTCTAGACTTCCACGCGCTCAAAGAGTCACTATTAGGCTCTTGATATATCATAGTTGTGGCACTTAGATACCTAAATACATCATTAAAACTATTCACTTTGTCTCTAGTGAACATATAAAATGCACCTAACATAACGGAGTTAGATTTAGATACGTGTGATGGGTATTCTGATGACAATAATGAAAATGATGATCTTGATAGAACTTCAAGCGCATAGGCATTCTTATACGAAACACCCAAGTTCTTAGCTTTACTCTCTACGTCATTTCCAACATAGACAATATCAACACCCTGATATGACTTAAAACCCCCATTTCCAACCCTTTCAAGAAGAGATTTTACATCTGGCGTTTCAATCATCTCATACCCTTTTCCATTGGTATCTTTATCGATTTTAATCTTCAGAGATAAATAGTAAGCCTTACTAAACAACTCAATTACACGATCTCTAGAATCTGAATCAAATGAGATAATATATCTATCTTTAAAATACGGATGATGTGAAATTCCAGGCTCACCAATTTTAGAAAATATCCGCTCATCAAAGTCTGATATCAAATCATTGCTTTTGATTTCTATAGCCTTACCGTAAGAAAAACCATTAGATGTAAGGTCTCCAGCCACTGCATGGCTGGAGACACTTAGAATAGAAAGTATTGACAGTGCTATTAATTTCTTAATATTCATATCCGATTTTTTCATAAACTTTTTTAATTTCGTTTATTATACCTAATTCACTGAGTTTGAATAGGTATTTCATTGCCAACTGCTTAAGTTCCTTTTCAGTTGTTGTGTTGTCAAGCACATACACGTACCCACTGTAAATAGACAAACGCGCTTTATCATTTGGGTGCTTGTACATTACGTAACACAATTTCCCGATTACTTTACCAGCTTTAGTAATCGTTATAGGTAACTTGCTGCAATTCCTTATCCAATTGACATTGTTTGCCCTATTTATTCCATAACCATCATGAAGATCCTTATAGAAATCGTAGTGATCAGAGAATGTATTGACAATGTCGAATCTGATACCATCAATTGTAAGTGAATCTATCAATAAATTTTTTCTTATATGAGATTGATTCAAAATTGATTTGATATCCGATTTAAATCTTTCTACCGATCTTAAAGCACTTTCTTGACTTATAAATGATCCCTCAATATCTATGTAAGGCTTATTGAGATATTCCCTGTTATTTCTATACAACTTGTACAATTGTTCATTTTCTTCAATAAACTTGATTAAAGAACCATATACATTTTGATGATATTTACTCTGTATTGACTCTAGCTTAGACCAAAACTCTGGGTAATATGATACTTTATTGTACTGTTTAGAGTTTAGAAGTCCTTTTTCAATTTTAACATCCTTAAGTGCAATAAGGTCTTTAATAACCTCCGCATGTCTTGGCTGCCTAACAAGTGCTTTCTCAGCTTGTTTTTTCGTAAAGTTAACAGGGATCAGTACATTCTTATTGCTAGAATAATAGTGATTTATGATATTTACCGCATGTTCTTTAAGAATGGCTGCGTAACCGATAACCTTACATTTAAGTCTCTTTTCGAGCAATTCTCTATGAACACCAGATGTAATATAGTCGGGTAATTCTAATGTTGTTGTTAAATCATATAAAGTTTGCTTATCTTTTTCTTCGGAGCTACTTCTCGGAGAATACTTAAATTCTTGCAAATGATAACCTGGCATCAAATGCTTAATAGAACCATATTTCTCTAAGTAAACTTTACCCATTTTTGGGATTTTATATTCCATTACATTGCAAGAAAATGTATTGTTTCTCAATAGGGATACCAACTCAAGCTCTGACTCTAAAACATTTTCTCTAAAGGATTTATTATTGAGAAGAAGCGCCATATTCAATGCACCAAGCGTTCTTTCTTCGTCAAAATTCAATCTAAGCTCATTCTGTTTTTTAATTAGTCGTATAAGAGTATGGCTCGGTCTGGTTGCATTTGTAACTTCAAGCTTTAGCGAGTTTAAAAACATGAGAAACTGTGGCGTAAAGTAAATTTTCTTGGTCGTTAAACACACACCTACTTGAGTACAATTAATATCAAATCCTTTGAGGATGCTTGAAAAATTTCCACTAGGTGATTGCACTATAACTGAGTTAATTAACCCTTTTCTAAACACATCACAGATGCGGTATGTGTCATTAGATGTGGTGTTATGGTACGAAAAATACCCGTTAACTATATCAATATTTCTGGTGTGAGTTTTTTCAAGACATTTAAGGGTATCAGCATAGTCTTCAACATCAGTTTCCATATCACCTAGTCGAGAGAAATAATTCTGAATTAAATCTTGACTCTTATTTTCAAAAATAGACTTGTCTTCTGAAGACTTGAAAACCTGCAAGTTTTTTCTATCTAAAGATAAACCGTTCACTATCTGAAATGAGTTGAATTTTTTCTGCGAATAAGAGTTAGAAAACTTTTTAACAATGTGAAATATATCAATATCATTCAGAACTATTTCTTTTGATAATCCTTTTAGATACATCAAAACACCACAAACTGCCTGACCAGCTACAAATCCATGTTTTGGTAGTTCACAACTAAAGTTCTGTTCGATGAATTTAATTATTTTCTCACCATCATTATTGTAAATATTAATCATATTGCTAATTCCTCTAATTCATATACTTCATTATTATTATTTGATTCGAAATCATCAGAGTCTGGAACTTCTTCAATCTGCTTGTATTCACTATGAGTGATTAAGCTGATGTACCATACTGCTTCATCACTAAGCTCATAGGTATCTATATAGTAATAATCCGAATTCGGATTAAACATAGTTTCTCCAAGACCTTGAAGAGCTTCCCCTTTTGTTTCGTAGTTTGGGAAGAAGAGGAAATCGGTCTCACTCTCTTCGCCCAACCTGCCAAGCTCATAAGGATCAATATCAGTAATGTTTGGGTCTAGTGAAAATAGTAAGTTCCATGTTTTATCATCTACTTGATAAAAAATGAAAATTGCAAATTCATCGCTCTTAATCGTTTCAACATAATCTTCGCTGATGTGCTCTATCTGCATTTTTATTCTCTTTATTATTGGTTCGCGGACGGTTTATTGTTTTTTTATTATTTATTAACGACTTTTGTATGAATATCAGGCTCAAAAGTCTGCTGTTCAGTTCCATGTCATAGTTACATAGTGTATCATTAGTTTGTTTAATAAAAAATAATTAGGAGTCAAAAATGAAGCAACCTTTGCTTTTTATCAATGTGACAAGGCAGTGTAATATTAACTGCCCTAGATGCTACCTCACAATTGAGCAGAGAACACGTAAGGAATGTATACCTTTCGAATACATAGACAAAGCACTTTCTGATCCGTTTTTTCTAGGGGATGATATCGAGCCTATCATTGCTTGGGAAGGTGGCGAGCTTACTTTAGTTGGTCAACATGTACTTCGCGACTATATGCAGAGGGTAAGAGATAAATTCCCTAAGGTTAGACAAACAATGGTTACTAATGCCTACAACACTCCTAATTGGCTTATTGACCTATGTCGCGAGTATATGGATAACCATTTCGAAGTAACATATTCAATGGGTCATAAATACACGCTTGATGGCTCAAGCGAGAAATATCAAGAACGGTTTCTTCGCTCTATTCAAAAGGCAAGAAAGGCTGGCATGTCTGTGACTGTGAACGTCGAATTGAACAAAGAAACCTTTGAGGCTGGTGCTGGCGCTCTAGTCGAAATTATGAGGAAAAGTGATGCGAAAATTTGGGAATTCGACGCATCTGTACAATTTGATAAGTTTTTAGAAAGTCCTCTTTACAACCATATGATGTACCCCGTACTTCCACTTTCAATCAATTACGATCAATTCTCTAGCTACTTGATTGAACTTGTTGATAAGTACGGTCATGAGCTTCAAGAAATGGGTATTCAATCAAGTATTTTATGGCATTCACAGACCCAGGCTAAATCTCAGTTCTTCAATGTTAAGAACTCGGACATGATGTTTACCTTAAATCCAGATGGGACTGTTGTAACAGACGTTCTCTGGTGTGATATGGGCGCAATGATCTTAGGGAACATTAAAGACCAAAAAATTAGTAATTTTATGGATCACCCTATTAGAAGAAAACATAGCCGATGGGAAAATAAACTTCGCTGTAAATCATGTGTAAACTGTGAATACTACCATTCATGTCAAGGTGGACCATCACACGTACCAGTTTACGATGGTGTGACAAATGAATGTGCAGGCGCGAAGAAGCTTTATCAGTTTATGGAAAAGTACAAAGGACCATATGATTCTGAAAACCAAATGTTTGATCCTGTGAAATAAAAAAAACCTGAGCAATGCTCAGGTTTTTTATTGATAATTTCTGCGTTATGCAGGATTATTCAAAGCTTCATTGAAGAAATTAGACTGGCGGTATCTTACTCGGAATGATCGTCCAACATGAACTTTTTCACCTGTTTTAGGGTTACGACCTACACGTTCATCATACTCACGAACTGACATGCTACCAACACCGCGAATTTCCAATCTTTCACCGTTCTTAAGACCATCTTTGAGCACATTAAAGATCGTATCAACACCGTGACGAACTTTGTTTTTTGGCATATCTGGAAGTTTACTTACTATATTTTCAGTTAATTGTGATCTGTTCATTTTCTTAATCCTTATTAGAATATTTATCTTTTAATATTATAGACTTAGGTTTTATTTTCATTTTTTACAATGTTATTACTTGCGCCCTATTCGAGTCAAGCAACTTTTCAACACTTTTTCTAGTTAAAATACTATCAATTAAGGATTTTTGGAAGATCTTAGCCTGCTCTTTCACCTTCTCTTCGATCTCAAGCTCTTCTTCATCAACAATAAAAACAAACCTGCCCTCAATCGGGTCATATTTCATAACTGTTTTACCATCAGAGAGAGTCAACTTTTCGCTTTTTGACTCAACAATAATCGAAGGATCTTCTACAGGATTATCTTCGTAAAATGCTCTCACTTCGATTGGGCTATTCCCTGTTACAAACATGTCAACTACCCACAAACGATCTGTAAGATTGAATTTACGATTGTCGTCAATATCAACAATATATTTACCTGATGAATCAATCAATAAAGAGGAGAAAGAACCACTTGAAATTTTCTCAGCGTTAGCTGAGTTATCAAATATTAAGTCATAACAAACCGTTACCAGCTCATCTTTATCTTTCTTTGCAAGCTCAGACTCATAAGCTTCCCTATTAGCTTCATCTGAAATATCCCCTGACTGAATCCAGGATTCAACTATTGCCTTAGATAACTTATCCAAACTAAAAGTGTTATACAAAGTGCTATACACTTCGCTCATCACATACTCTTGTAGGCTTTCTATTTCATTCATTGTCTTTACTTTCAAATTAATTTATTTCATATTATTTTATGCTATTGATAGTAAAATTCAAATTACTTTAACTGTTACATTGTCACTGCCTTTAATGGCATAAAAAAAACCACCCATTGGTTATATATAGTAACTTAAAGGGTGGCTTTTTGGTTATCTAGTACAAGTGAATTTCCGAGATTCGTCCATTCATTGATACGGCTTCATCGAAATATGGTGAGTTTGACACATCTATTGAGTGGAAGCGGTTCTTGCTATCCTCCGCCAATATTTTGTCAACCAAACCAATTAGCACCGAACTCTTATCGATCATAGACAAGATATGTTTCACCATTGCTGGGTTTTGACAAGCCGCTCCATCATGCACAACGCCTTTACTATGTAGCAAGTGCGCTAGAACCTTAACCACAACAGATGGTTGCAGTTGCATTGCTGGATGATCAGACTCAGTATGTTCTGATCGTTTGGCTTCAAACAAAGATGATGATGCCATATCTGTTATGACTCTACAGATATCTGGTGATAGTCCCAACTCTCTTCCGAACGTGACATTAAGAATATCTGAATCGACACCAAACAAGCTTCTAATGATGCTTGCAATGTGCTGATGTTGATTGACACTCATATAGTCTGTAAATCGGTTGAAATCTGAAAACTCCAAACAAGAGAACAAAGCCAAGTCACTGAAGTTATATAGGCGAGATGCTAAACGCATTTCGTCTAAATAGTCATCAGATAGACCAGTAAATGAATCACAATCCGACATCATCTCAATAATGGCGTACAAATAATGAACCATTTTTTCGTGCCTAGTTGTAAAGAACGCCTGCTCATTACAATCAATAACACTAGCCTGACTCATCCATAGAAGCATTTCATTTAACTCTTCAAGACTAAAACATCGTGATAGACGAGAAGGTGTTAAAGGTTCTCTGACAGCCTCTAGCTTAGAGCCACCCTTGATTTGGCTAAATTTCACCGCATTACAGTAAAATGTAATAGATTTTTCACACAAAGATTGAATATCGTCTTGAGAAAAATCACTATCAATCAAGATCTCTAGCTCATCTTTGACTCCAGCAGTGATCGGCAAGATATCATATGTCTTGTCAGAAAACTTGAAGCCACTTTCATTAATAAGACACCTACGCTTCTTAAATGTACCAGAAACCAAGCTGCTTTCATGATTAAGTGATGAGGTGATATCGCCTTTTAGGTAATCGCCAAAGTAGCACTTAAGCTTATCTGGAGAGCACCATAAAGTATCTATACCAGGCTTACTGAAGTTATTATCCCGTAAATTCACCATATCCTCCTGAAACACAGAAAGATCAATGATTGTTTGACAACCTTCAGGGTTTAAAATCGGATAAGCCCTAGAAACAGAATAAGCGTAACAATGGTTTGTTATCCTGTAATCCGCCGATAATGATAATTCGCCAACTAACTCCTTGACTTTTTCAAGTGAAACCAACCTTTGCATCGGAATGAGGATCTGATAGTGCCGACCGCTCTTTCCCGTGAGAAACACTGCGTGGAGAGCATTATTTGGTCTTGGGATAACACTGTATCCAACACCTGCGTAAGACTCTGTCGCAGATTTATTTATTGCTAATTTTTGCACATCAACCTCTAATGAACCTGATATGGTTTATTTTCGATTTTATAATCGAAGCGCATTTTATATTAATTAGTCACTTAGGTCAAAGTTTTCTCTTACAAATTGTCGGGAATTATCCGACACACATCACGGAATTGTCTAGTGAGATGCAACATTTTGCATAAAAAAGCTATGTAAGTGATTGTATATCTGAAAAATTCTATTTATCTGTACGAATTATCTGATATTTGCAGGATGATATCACAGCGAGTGTTGTTCTCGAAGTCTCAATATTAGTTTTCACATTATCCCAAAAAGCGTCCGTGTCAGCTAATGAGTCAATAGAGTTGATAAGGTCGTCAATATATTGGCTTAAACTCGATAAGTCTTTTGTTTTATATAGGCTATCGTGGTTAATCGTTTGCTTTTCCGTAATTGACACATGCCTTGATACCCACTCATCGAGAAACTCACTTCTGCTTTTCTTACCCAGCTCTAACAAGAAATTATTGGATTCATGAATGTATGAGTAATAGCAGATATGCGCCAGCGCAAGCTGAATATTATTGCATATTCCCTTCAACTCAAGCAGTAATAAGCCACTTTTAATTTTATAGTGGCAGCTTTTTGCAATAACAATTGAGTTTTTAATGTACTTACAAATATCACCTTCATCAAAGGGGGCATCATCAATATATTTATTATTGATTTTACTAATTGTGTCGCGGTACATCGTTGAAGTTTCTGAAAGCCCTCTAAACTCTTTAATCAGCCTAGCTTTATACCTAACCATTAACCTATTATAAAATTTCTCAGAAAGTCGCTCCTTCTCTTTCCTTAGCCCGTTTACTCTTGAGTTTTCAAACTCTTTTTCTATCCAGTAACTTGCTGTATTGAGAACTTGTTCACAAAATTTAATATCATCCAAACCTTCTAAATAGGCAGCTAAATCGCTTTTTGTGTTTTTTAATCTATAAAGCATCGTTTTCTTAATGATGACCTTATCATTATCGGTGATACCACCAACACCAAGACCGAGTATAAACCCAATCTTCATCATATTATCATCGATTAAGCTTTCAATTCTTTTACTGTTCACAGGAGGGTGCGCTATTTAATATTTATTACAACGGTTTAAAAAACATGATATCTTATAGGTTGCACTCTATCAACAGCAAAAAAAATAAAGAGAAAAGAAATGAATGGAGCAGAATTTTTAAGTAATTTAGAACAAATAAATAGACCTGTAAAATCCATTAAAAAGATTCGAAAGGCATTATTAAATCTGAAAGAAATTGATCTTATTGACACTCCTGTAATGACATCCATTGAGAGAGACGATCTCATTCTGAAAGGGAAAATCTTAGCTGGAACAAAATACAGCTACAATATCCTATCTGGTGTTAAACCTATCCATACTCTTGGTTTTCTAAGCGCGATAGTAATTGGAGCACCTACTCTTGCACTGACTAGCTCAGTCATAATTTCTAGCGTTTTAACATCAGGTGTTTTTTATTCATCATTCAAAATGAGAAAGAAATGGATAAGAGAAAGAATAGAACTCCTTTCTGAGCGAAAGGAATTTAAAAACGAAATAAATATCATAGCCGAAGGCATAAAGTATCTTGAAAGCTTAGAATTGACTTATAATCTAGGCTCAATTAAGCAGACCACATTCAAAATCCTTCATACTACTGATGAAATCTCTGCTGGAGAGATTATAACTCTTGTTGATGAGTTGGAAAAAGCATTCATTTTTAATGAAGAAATCGGTTTCTTAAGAGAACAAGCATTTGATGAATGCTATGTTCCACTCAACTACAGATCAGATGATGAGAATCTAAGTAAATTAGACTTCCTCACTATTGATCCAAACTACAAAACTGTCAAACAAGAAGCAGAAGAGGTTCAATCAGAATTTGAGCAGCTAATAGACAGACCGTTCAAAGAACGTGATGTTGACGCTGTGAGGTTATCTAAGACACTTGCAGAAGCTAAGAAGGAAACACCTTTAGTTAAACATAAGTCTGAGCCAGACACAGAACATTCTCAATCAAATAACGATAGCCACGAGGGGGTTTCTAAGGCTTCTGTTATTGCTACTGGTGTGGCTACAGGTATCGCGATAACAGATAGTATTTCCGATAAGAGCGAAGAAACAGTTGATAATGATTCTGAAGCTGATAGCACACCATCTATTGATACTGATAGAAAAGAAGAGAATCAAGATTCTGGAAGTGATGAACTAAATGCAAATGATCTAAATACTGAGATTCCTCAGTATGATTTGGATAAAGCTGCAAAAGCTGAAGACGAGTCTTCAGCCATAGAACAAAGTTCTGTCTCTGAACAGAGTCTCTCTGAATTACTTTCTTCTGACGAAGATGAGGAAGATGACGAAAGTAATCTGGGTGATGATTTTGGTGATATTGAGGATGAACTTGATTTTGATTTACACGCTTCTGCTAGCGCACCTGATATAGAAATTGATGATGATTCAGATGATGGTCTATCCGAAGATGAGTTAGGTTCATTATTAAATGGTTTTGAAGACTAATCTATAAGCGGCTAATTGAGCCGCTTTTCTATTACCTTACTATTCATTAAAAGACTTGTTTTAAGAATGCTCAAACTATTGTTTAATTTGGGCATTTTTATTGACTTTGCACTATAATACTGATAGCTTATTCTCTGATTATTTGAGGAAGCTTGATGAACATCACTATTAATGCTGACAATTCTTTGCGTCTATGTCCTATAAGAACCACTGAGAAAGATATCGATGACATGAAGAATAGAGTAGCTTCCTATGTAAGAGTTGGAATAGATCCAAGACATATTATTAATGGCTATTTAAGTAAAGAAGATATAGACAGTCAACACAAGGTACTTCAATTGCTAGTGTCCCTTGCTCTATATGAACAGGTAATAAGTATGAGCGACTTAAATAATGATGTATCTCTATTTGTTAATCCACTAACCCTGGACATAAACAAATACAATCCAGACCAGGATTTGGTAGTAAATGTTATAAAGTCATCTGGAGAAAAGCTCGATTTTTCATTCAAAACAGATGAGTTTGTAAGATTTGCTATTGATTCAATGGGTTTGTCTGACAGCGACTTAGTCCCAGAAGATCTTCCAGCTAATTCCATTCTTTTTCATTCTGTATCTGTTGTAGCTAGAAACAACTCGCAGATGTTTGGTGAACAGATATCTGATGGAAAAGTTTCAGTCCTTCTATCTGAATGTAGACCAATGCTAATAAGCAATAGCTCTACTGTATGCAGCCTTCATACAGCAAGCACCCCAAGATTACCACATTAAAAAAACCGCACAGATAAACTGTAGCGGTTTAACATATTCATCAAAGATGCAAGCGTATCTTGCATCTTTTTTATTTGTAAAACTGTAGCTCGACTCTACGGTTACATGCTTTACCCTGACTGGTTTCATTATCGCAAATAGGTTGGCTTTCTCCAGCACCCTCAACCTTAATTCGACTGTAACCGACTCCATGAGATGCAATGTACCTAGCTACCTCATCAGCACGTTCCTGGCTTAGCTTTTGATTATGATCTTCTTTACCTGATGCATCTGCATGACCAGTTACTGAAAGCTTAACATCGCCAAACTCTTTCATTACTTTAGCCACACTTCGCAGTGTTGGTTTGGCTTCATAACTTAACTCCTTAGAGTCAACTCCAAAAGCTAAGTCACTCTCCATCACTAGAGTTAATTTATCTTCTTCTTTTGAAACCTGCACACCAGTTCCGACAAGTTCTGATCTCAGGGCTTCAGCTTCAGCATCAAGGTTTACACCTTCAATTCCAGCAACGATAGCTCCGCCAATACAACCAATAGCTGTGCCTCCACCAGGAGCAACTACAGTACCAGCAAGTCCACCAGCGGCACAGCCCATGACAGATGATGATGACTGACTAGTAGGAACCTCATCACCAGTATATGGTTCTTCACGCGTTAACTGACACCCTGAAAGCGCCATGAGACCTGTAGCAATTAAAGCTAGCTTCATACCATTTTTCATTATAAACTCGATTTATTTTTATTTATTTAAATAAATATACAATGAATAAAATACTGAAACAAGACATATGAATAAGAATTTGAGTTTTTTTATTATTTGACATATAATTACCTTCTTTTTAACGGAGAATTTTATGTCTTGTTGTAATTTACTTCAGGTTTCGCCAAACTCTTTATCAGGGCAGTTCTTCGGCAATATTGATTACATATCTTTCGATTTTAAGTCGATAATTCACTCTCTTTCGAATCCTCAGTGGTTTAGACCCACAAGTTCAAAACCAAGTAATGATGCTATCTTAAGTCACTCAAAGCTATTATCCAAACGATTGCTATCATCCACTTTTAATATCATGGTGATTGATTTCAATAACTTTGACACTCTCGAAAAAATAAAAGCTGATTCTCTTTATCATTCAATACATAACTTTGCAGAACTACACAATATAAGTGTTGTATTTGCTGTCAACACATATAAAGTTCACATGCAAGGACTCAACGGGATTTTTGACCTTTGGGGGTTTGACGAGATTGTAGCCAATATGTTCATAAAAGACATGAACTCCAAACCTATCGGTTTAGAGTTCGAGACTTACAGGATTAATCATTTAACATCAATTTAGAATTATCTGAAAATAGCCTATACAGCTATCCTTATGTCTTTCTTTATCTTCTATGAATGAGTTTATGTATCGCTCTGGCGGTATAGAAACGAATTTAACATTGCGATCCTGGATGTTGAAGCTAAGCGTTTTATCCATACCGCTGTCTATGAACGACTTGACACATAGTGATAAAAATTCATTCACATTACGGGGGTTTTCAAACGGTACGTAAAGTATTTCAAAGCCTAGAAGACTCTCTATGCCATCGCTATAGTAAGCAATTAGTTCGCCATCTTCTTCAGATGTTTTTGTGCAGAGATACCTATTTAGATATTCTTCTATCAGTGATGCCGTAATCTTTTTTTGAGAAAACATGAAAAACCCTTAGTAATACAACTAAGGGTATGTTATATCAGTGAAAGCGACAGTGCAAAGATTACCTTACTTTAAGGTTTCTCTTCTGCTCCATATCCTGCGATTTCTTTTTCAGACTTTCTCGCTTATCGTAATTATTTTTGCCTTTAGCCAAAGCAAACTCGACCTTAACCTTTCCATTTTTCCAATAAACAGAAGTCAGTACGCATGTCATACCCTGCTTGTTGATATCGCCTACAATTTTGGCAATTTCTTTTCTGTTAAGCAGTAGTTTTTTGATTCTTAACGGATCTGCTTTAACGTGCGTACTAGCCATAGACAGTGGTTCAATGCGAAGATTGCTTACAAACATCTCCCCGCCTTTTTCGAAAACATAGCTTTCCGTAACATTAATTTTCCCTTCACGTAAAGCTTTGACTTCCCACCCTTCTAGGCAAACACCTGCTTCAAATCGATCCTTCAGGTGATATTCAAAAGAAGCCTTTCTATTCTTTGCAATCGCTTTCATTATTAACCTTTTTTCATAAAAATCTTTCAGTATTGATAGCTATGTTACTATGTGGTACATTCCCGTTCTTTTAAGTAATTCTCAATAACAGATACTATCGTGAATCGCATAATCTTATATGTAAACATAGCTTTAACTATGGTTGCTACTATAGCCATAAGCCAAGTTTTTTTAAATTCTATTTTAAATGAAGAGTCAATTGTTGACTCTGAGCTATACTATATCTCTAATAAGATAAATACAATACCTTATGAGGAAAAACATAAAGAAATTCAAGCGATTCTTGAAAGCAGCATACTTTCAAAAAGTGGGTATTATCTCGAATTCCGTGAAAAGGATACCCCATTAATCAGAATCAACCCTGATAAACTACCTGCACAATCAAGCAGTAGCTTTAAGAACTTTATAGACAAGATTTTCGGAAGAAACCTATCAAAGTCATATCGAGTAAGTCAGCAAGCAACAATCTATGTAAATGGTAAGTTATTAGATATTACATTCTCTAAATTTTTCCTAAGCAGTACTCAACTACCATTCTTATTGATTGCAGTCTGGTACGCAATATTTTCCATTTACTCCGCGATTGCTTACCGAGATGCAGTCAATTATATCCATAATGCTAAAAACTCTCTTATCAAAGGCTTACCTATCAGGACATCTAGAAGACATGTTTCATATAACATATTCAACGAGATAGAAGCATTTATTGATGAGATTAAAAATAAACATCAATGTAACATTGATTACATAAAACTGTCATCAAAGAATGAAATCATCAATCTCCATAATCAAAATGATGAAATTAATAATCAGCTTGATCATATGATCCTAGAAGCGTCTTCCCTTGCTTCTTCTCAAAAGAAACTCATCAACAATCTAATGATGATGACTGAAGAGCTAAAGGGAAGAACTACTGATAAGGACAGCACCCTAACTATTATACAGATGGAGCGTATGCTTAACTCATTGATGAATAACAATAATAATTTTATCGATGCTCACGACATTTTAAGGAAGAAATTTGAGCCAATTGCTCAAGACTTTTTCTACCTTAGTGATGAATGTTGTATCAGCATTAATACGATTGCAGATTTGAACAACATTGATATTTTCTATGTTGAGCAAACTGACATTCCTACTGAATTATTCATTAATAGCGCCATATTCAGAGATACACTACTTGAAATGGTTGAGCACGAGGCTTCAAGCTCGTTTACTAAATCAATTAATGTGTCAGTGAGTTATATTGACAGCCAGGACAGTCACTTGCTCATTGAGGTAAACACATGCTTCAATGGAACTGGTCTGGTTTCGTACACAAGAAACCATCAACCCAGCTTTTCAAACCTACAGAAAAGCTTAAAAGCCATTGGAGGCAATCTTAAGTGCAAGTTCATCACAGACCATAATCAGAATAATTTAACTGTTGAGATACCAGCAATTCAAACAGGTAATGAAAGCTCATTGTATAAATCAACCCTGCTAAAGCTTTCTGATAAACAGACAAACATCTTGGTGATCGACACCAATCCGTCTACCACCTTTATTCTTACATCTAAGCTTCGTAAGCTTCTGTTCAACTACAAGAAGGTATCATCCATTCAACGCGCAAAAGAGCTGAATCAAGAGTTCGATGTAGCGTTTGTTATTGATGCACAAAATAATCAGAGCCTTATCTCTCAATCAAGAGAAATTGCTAGCCTGATCGTTGGCATCGAAAACACTTACTCACAATCAAAGCTTGATGAGATCCAGCGGAGAACGGACATTGATGTCGCACTCCCGTTAAACATTCCTTACGGAAGGCTTACAAACTGCCTAATGAAATGTGCAGAATATTGCTGCACAACAATCAAGAATAAGAGGGTTCTAAATGAATTCATCGCTACTGAGAGCTTATTGCATAAGCTCTCTTCAGATAACAACAGCTTTCAAGTAACAGGTAAACCAGCATTCGCACTTAGCAATAGCGTAGTAGAATCAGTTAAAGCTAGGCAGAGTGTTGTTAGTGGCAAGCATGTGCTTGTTTACTCTCGTGACAGTGAGGATATGGGACAAATGTCTCAAGTTTTGTCCTCAATGGGAGCAACTTGCACTAGCACAACCAGCTATAATGAACTATACTCCTTCGCAATAAGTAGTGACGTGGATTGCATTTTTATCTGCTTACACTCACCACTGAAAGAAGAGTATGATGTTATTTATAAGCTTAAAAGAACACTGAGTGGGGAAAAGCCCTCGTTTTATCTCTTAGGTGCTCAAATTCCGAGCATACAAGATGTTGAGTTTTTGAATATTTTTAGATCCATATTGATCTATCCTATCACTCAGGATAAGGTTACAAAGGCGCTAAGCCAATAAATTCTCAGAGGTTAAATCAACCTCTACAAGATGAGAGAAAAGTCATGCTAAGAGTAGTTGGAGATAATGCTAGTTACGAACAACACTGTTCTAACTATGAAAACTCTCCTTACATGATCCTTTTGAGTAGTGAAGCCTTAGAACAAGTAAAATCGGTTCAGCTACTACCTCTTAATGGCACTTTTGAATTCAATGCATTAGTGCGAATCAGCAACGACTATCGCTGGCATTGGATTACAGACCATATATCAGATATTGATTTTATAACCGAATCAATTTCTCAAATGATAGACAGACATTTATCTCTATTCCCTGAGGATGAAGAAGTGTTCATCGATTGGAAGCGAGAGTTAAAAAATACAGATAGAATTGAAACTAATGGCATATCATTAATGTACGAAGAATTACACTAATAAAAATCCAGCACTCAGATGCTGGATTTTTTAATATTACCTTGCTGTTAATTTTGTTTTTTGTAATACTCTCTTTGTTATTAACTAATAAAAAACAAAGATATTTATGAAAAAGACTATTATTTGTATGGCATTAGCCGCATCAGCAATGTCAGGTTCAACCCTGGCAAACCAAAACAAACCAGCAAATCCATTTATTGATCTAAATACTGATATTGTCGATATTTATCAAGACTATATCCAAGCAAGCTACAATGTAAGTGAGTCTCAAAATGGATTTTCTGTAAAAGCCAGCAAAAGCCTGAATCGATTTATGTTTGTCGATCTAGGCTTGAACTACATTGATCCAAAAGAAGAAGTAATGGCTAACAGCTATGGAAAATCTATCGAAGTTGGTTTTGGTCTTAACTACCCACTTCCCATACCTGTAGATGTTATGGTCGCGGATCTGTACGTTAGAGGCTTTGGTCACTACTTAGATTCTGGCAATTACAGCTACAAAAATGTAAATATTGATGATATCAACAGAAGTTTAATTAGCAGTAATTCATACGGCGCAGTTGCGGGTCTTAAATCTAACTTCGGTAGTGATAGCTTATACCTAAATCTTTATGGTGGATTTGAGGTGAACAGCTTTACAGATAAAGTTGACTTTAAAGACAAAGACAACAAAGTAATTAATGATATTGATGATGAAACACTCCCAATTTACGGTGCAGAGCTTGAGTTTTTGATTGGCAAGAAAACATCATTAATCTTTGGTGGCGAGCATCGTCTAGATGAAAACGCTCTAAAAACATCACTAAGATACAGCTTCTAACTAAAAAGGTGCTTCATAGCACCTTTTATACTTTTAAGCCTACTGACAAGAGAGCTTCTTACTAAAACCGACTTATCAAGGTTTTGATTTCTGATTCAAGCTTGAAGTTGAGTAATGTATGCATACTTCTACATGCTCTATCTTTCATTTCATCAATATTTACCATTTCGTAAAAGTCTGCCTCAGGAACTTCATACTTTAGCTCATCAATGAATGTGCTTCTACACTTCAACTCTTTCACATCAAGAGAATCCACTTTTAGCATGTAAAGGTACAGATCTTTAAACTTATTGTAAAAAAACCAGCCGATCTCAATAAGATCTTCTTCTTTTACTACCAAGCCCGTTTCTTCTTCCAGCTCGCGTACCGCCGTTTCTTTGGTAGTCTCGCCAGGATTTTGCGTACCTTTAGGGATATCCCAGTGATCTTGACCCGTCACATGCTGCATTAACACTAAATTGTTACTATCAACAACTATAACACCGCATGACAGCTTCTTTTTTTCTATCATATAGCTCTCAATCCTTTATTTATTATTCGATTTAGTGAACCGACTCTTTATTATTCATCAAAACACCTAAAAAATAAAGACATCTATATAAAATTGTTAACAGTATTTCATTCAAAAATAAAAAAGGCGCGACAAACTGCCGCGCCTTTAATTAAAGCATTTCTCGTGCAATCTTGCTTGCCATAGGCTTTTCAAACTTACCTGGATACTGTTGAGAAAGCTGCTTCATAGCATCCCCAATCGTTTCAAACTGGAGTTCTGACATTACCTTCCTTAGCTCGTCTTCACCCATCACATCAGGCAATAGAGTCTCTAAAAAGGCAATTTCCGCTCTAAGATTTGCACACTCTTTGTTTTCTAGCAGATCTTTATTAGCTGAAATTGTTTTATTGATACTATCAAAGATAGCAGCGTCAGAAGGCTCTGCTCCAGCGGATCCCCCTACTAAGCCATCTTTAGTATTTGCCATGCTTAGCACGTATGGGATCAAGCGTTTTGCAACACTGTCTTTTTCCTTGAGCGCTCTTACTTTTTCATTTCTTAATCTTTGATACATGTTCATTTTATTGACTCCTTTTGTATTTAACGTATCATAAATCAATTCCAATTGAATTCAAAATAAAAATTAAGTATTTATGAAAAATCCAATACCTTTATTAAAAAAAGTTTCAACCATAATCAGTTACAATCTAGATTTTTTCAAAATGCTAGGTAACTACATACTTTCAGCATGTTTAATTATCTATGCTGCAAGCCTATGGCCTGTAATGGACGAACTACTAACCCTAAGCGAAAAAAGCTTAAAAGCAGGTGTAATTTCCACGTCCACCCTTACAATTCTTATTTTGTGTTCAACTTTATTTTTGAATTTTATACTAAGACTCGTTGGTCTGTTACAACATGGCTTAGCGGGAATTACGGCTGTTAAAATCTCTGTTGAGATTATGCTAATGTTATCTGTAATTTCGTTCGCTAGTCGCGATTCGGTCTCAGTCATAATTGACCAACCAGAAAATCAGGCAATTATTTTATTCCTATTAATTGTGTTTTGTTATCTGTTCAACCCTTTAAGACTATTCGAAAGAACAAGCTCAGATATGCAAATTGCAACTGCTGTAAAATACGTAAAATCATTCGATGACTCTCAATCCCGTCTTATCGCTTATCATGAGTGCGGTCATCTTATCGCCTATCTTGATGCTCTTGGAGATCAAGAAGACAATGGGCTTAATATTTACACATCAAAAGAAAGAGGTTGTGTTTACACTCCTAATAACCATCTATTGACATATGAGCAACATATCTACCTTTTCCTTGCTGGGTACGCAGCAGAATTGCTATACATGCCTTCTCTCGCTAACAACTGGCAGACATTTAGACAATCCTCTGACTATCAAAATGCTGCTAGACTAATTTATGCTATTAAAGGCACAGAAGAACCTCTGCATGATGATGAATTTGATTTGTATATGAAGCACACAATTGAGATTTTAGTCAGAAATAAACTATTATTTGAGAAGTTTTTTGATGAGGTTTTAAGCAAAAAAATACTATTTAGTAATGAAATTTACGAAATAAAAAGGGGCTTTGCCCCTCAATAACAACTTTTTCTCTTTTGCTTTGTCTTTATGGTGCCTCGAAGTGGAGTTGAACCACTGACGCAAAGATCTTCAATCTTCCGCTCTACCAACTGAGCTATCGAGGCATAATTGGAAGCGAGAGGGGGAATCGAACCCCCGACCTCCAGGATATGAACCTGGCAAGCTAACCTCTGCTCTATCTCGCAAACTGGTGGAGGCGAAGGGAATCGAACCCTCGACAACTGACTTGCAAAGCCAGCACTCTACCTACTGAGTTACACCCCCAAAAATGGAGCCTAGAGACGGTTTCGAACCCCCGACCTGCTCGTTACTAATGAGCTGCTCTACCAACTGAGCTATCTAGGCATGGTTCCCCTTGCTGGACTTGAACCAGCGACCTCACCCTTATCAGGGGTGTGCTCTAACCTACTGAGCTAAAGAGGAATTATTTCTGAAGCACTCTCGTAAAAGCACTTTAGAAATGGCACTGCCAGCGAGGATCGAACTCGCGTTACAAGCTTGAAAGGCTTGTGTCCTAACCAACTAGACGATGACAGCGCAATGGTGTGTCGGGCAGGAATCGAACCTGCGACCTACGGGTTAAAAGCCCGTTGCTCTAACCTACTGAGCTAACGACACAAAATGGCGGGTGATCCAGGAGTCGAACCTGGCACCTGTTGGTTAACAGCCAACTGCTCTAACCAGATGAGCTAATCACCCAAATTTGGTTCCGCCTGCTGGACTCGAACCAGCGACCTTACCCTTATCAGGGGTATGCTCTAACCAACTGAGCTAAGGCAGAATTGTAATGGCGGAGATGACGGGGATTGAACCCGCGACCTCTTGCGTGACAGGCAAGCGTCATAACCACTAGACTACATCTCCAAATGTGGAGCACTGTGGCAGATTTGAACTGCCGAATAATGGATTTGCAATCCACCCTCTTAACCGCTTGAGTAACAGTGCATGGTGCATCCTACTGGTCTCGAACCAGTGACCTCTTCTTTGTAAGAGAAGCGCTCTCCCAACTGAGCTAAGGACGCAAAATATGGTGCCTCGAAGTGGAATTGAACCACTGACGCGAAGATCTTCAATCTTCCGCTCTACCAACTGAGCTACCGAGACAAATTGGATGCGAGAGAGGGAATCGAACCCCCGACCTCCAGGATATGAACCTGGCAAGCTAACCGCTGCTCTATCTCGCAAAATGGTGGAGATGGAGAGAATTGAACTCCCGACATGCAGCCTATGAAACCGCCGCTCTAACCAACTGAGCTACATCTCCAAAATATGGAGCCTAGAGGCGGATTTGAACCCCCGACCTGCTCATTACAAGTGAGCTGCTCTACCAACTGAGCTATCTAGGCATGGTTCCCCTTGCTGGACTCGAACCAGCGACCACATGATTAAAAGTCACATGCTCTAACCAACTGAGCTAAAGAGGAATTATTTCCGAAGTGCTCTCGTAAAAGCACTTGAGAAATGGCGGGTGATCCAGGATTCGAACCTAGCACCTGTTGGTTAACAGCCAACTGCTCTAACCAGATGAGCTAATCACCCAAATTTGGTTCCGCCTGCTGGACTCGAACCAGCGACCTTACCCTTATCAGGGGTATGCTCTAACCAACTGAGCTAAGGCAGAATTGTAATGGCGGAGATGACGGGGATTGAACCCGCGACCTCTTGCGTGACAGGCAAGCGTCATAACCACTAGACTACATCTCCAAATGTGGAGCACTGTGGCAGATTTAAACTGCCGAATAATGGATTTGCAATCCACCCTCTTAACCGCTTGAGTAACAGTGCATGGTGCCTCAGAGTGGATTTGAACCACCGACGCGAAGATCTTCAATCTTCCGCTCTACCAACTGAGCTACCGAGACAAATTGGATGCGAGAGAGGGAATCGAACC
>NZ_JAWOTX010000025.1:25395-36743 GCF_033339115.1 Vibrio sp. 947
TGGCGGGTGATCCAGGAGTCGAACCTGGCACCTGTTGGTTAACAGCCAACCGCTCTAACCAGATGAGCTAATCACCCATAATTTATAAGACAACTAAAATCTAATTGTCTTATAAATTATTTTTATTCCTAAAAATAATTTAAGGTCGCCTTGGTTACAAATCAATCTATTCCCATAAAATATGTCTGAAATAGTCGATTTAGCGACCTAACCCGAATCAAAATTACAAATATATATTCTCAATTCGAATTATTACATTCCAAGTTGTTAAAGAACAAAAAAGCCCAGTGAAACCTTAGGAAGTCTCACTGGGCTAATCATAGCTTACGTGTAGTTTGAGACTTCCGCCTCAAACCTTTTTAAGTATGAGGCAAATCAAGTTGTAATTTCGATCTTATTATCCACATTCATTTTTTCCGCACAGCAAATATCAGCCGCAATTGCGTTAAACATCGCATTGCACTTCTCAATTTTTACTGTCGTAAATGTCGTGGTAAACATAATAAAATCCTGATAAATGGTTTTTTAGATACAAAAAAGTCAGCTTAGCTATTGCCTCGCTGACTCTATACAAGAAAATCTTGAAATCTTTGAGGCAACCCTCAAAGATACAATTATCCTGAAGGTTTAAATATTGTTTTTACAGTCAAATTTCTTAGCTGTGTTCTTCTCACAGGCAAACATATTGTCTGTGTTTGTTTCAATCGTATTTTTCGCGATGATAATAAACATAACATTACCTGTGAGTTAAAAAATGGTTTAAGTGTTAGGCTCTTGCCTTCCGATGAGTTAATAATAAACCTAAAAGTTTTTTCAGGTCAACACTTAATTTCATATTTTTTATGTTTTTTTTTGATAAAAAACAAAGAGAGTAAAAAAACCCTCTTTATTCAATAACTTATAAAACTTTGTTTTTTGCGTTTTTTTCGCCAAACTTATAGCTTTTTAACTTAAAGTTGTTTTGTAGCCGCTCTTCCAACACACCCTTATCATTAAAAACTAGCTCTCTTCCCTCATAATACCAGGTAGATGTTCCACCTATTGGTTGAGAAAGATCGTATTTCACAGATGGGTCAAACAACTTGTAAGGATTAAATCTTGTAGATTTAGAGTGTTCAGTGCGGTCAAATTGATAATTGTATTCTACTCTTTCTGGAGCACCTAGAGAAAGAAACACTTCAACCTTGTTCATACCATAATTAATTTCGCTAGACTTAATGCTGGAGTGATGAGCCTTACGAACTAAAGGCGACTTCAACGGATCTTTGTATACAATTCTGTTGATATCAAAAGGTACATTTACCCTTTCACCATCATTAAGTCTAACCACAAAACTAAATTGTGATTCATCTAATCCATACCCCGTATTTAACGAGTAATCAATTTTCTCAACTTTCAACGGTTGGTTATGTGGTATTCGAATCGTATCAGAGCTGTTTGTTCCATATACCGAGGTATTTGTTTTGTCAGCCCCTCGCCCTAAGACATAAATCGCCTTACCCACATGTTCTTCAGCAGTTCTCAAATCTGAATTATGGATTAGCTGTAGTTGCGATTGCATTTGTCTAAATGGAAAAACGCCATCCCTATCATCATTATTCTTATCAAATACTGATGCAAAATTTCCGAATTCAGGAATAACGACTTCAATCGATTTACAATTATCCAGAACGCCAGAATAAACACGATAGTGTCGAAGCTTACCAGGCTCATTAGGGTCTTCATCTGTTTTTGAAATGAAGCGGGTTGTGTCGATTTTTAAATCACGACCATAAACGTCTGATTCAGTGAGAGGTGTCTCTTGATATCTTTCATACAGGTATGAGTAAGAATCTTGGGGAAGATTATTCATTCTATTATTGAACTTGAGTTCGGCAGAGACGTTCCCTGCTTCGAACTCAAGTCCACGAATAACTTTGTAATTGCATTCGCTTGCGAATGCTGAAGATGAGATAACGCCAATAGCTAAAGCTATAGTCGTTTTGAAAAATTTATTCATTGAATTACCCGTTTATTATTAATTTGAGTAATATAATGGCATAAATAAATTTCCAATTCTAGGAGTTAATAACCAACTCTATTCTTTTTTGCATATCTAAAGATACTTCAATGCCGTTACATTGTAACACGCCCATCATATCTTTAATTAGCAGTACTTCATCACTTTCCACCTTATCTGAAGTTGCCATAACTTCACTATCAATCTCTGCATCAGGAGAAAGTTCTGTAACAGTACAAGAGAAAGCTGTAGCAAGCTTAATTAGTAATTCATTATTTACAGGAGCTTTACCATTAATGATCTGCGAGAAACCCGCTTGTGTTTTGAGTCCAAGCTTTGACTGACAGAATTCTTGTTGAGTCATACCTGTCATGTCTTGGTATTCGTGCCATCGCATTTTAATGTTTTTAGCTACATTTTTCATTTTTTCTGAGCTTAATCCACATTCGCTTGAGCGCTTTTCCTTTAAGAAGCTTTTGAATTCAGCATGATTAAAATCATACTTAATCATTTGAGGCTCAACATCCAGTCCAGAAGCGATCTTATCAATTACGCTGTCACCAAGTGGGAGTGTACCTTTCAAATAAGCTGAGAAATTTGAAGTTGTAGTCCAACCAATGCTTTTACAAAAAGTGCTACGTGTAACGTTTTCTCTTTCGGAATACTGCTCCCAAAGAAGATTTAAGTTTTCTCTGGCTTTATCCTGAATTTTTGATTCAATAAGTGACGCTGAATCACACTTGCTCAGGTACAATGCATTTAAAATAGAGTCTACTGTGCGATTTGTAGACATATTGTTCTCGTTTATTAGAAAATCTTTTACTTCACCACTTTGTATTGCTAAAGCTTTCATTAAATTCACCAATTTCTTTAATTAATTAATTAATAAATATTTATTCGTTATTCATTTTAAATTTATGGGGGTTAGTAAGGTAGTTCGTCTTTGTATTCGAACATATTTTCCCCATCTCTCAACTGGTTATGTTGTTGAGACTCTTGATAGTCTGACTGTGGAGACTGGTATCTTTGCTGTTGCGCTGTTGAATTGCCTAGTGCTTTTGATTCATTAATATATTTAGCGCCTAGTACAACTTTCATATCAGCTTGATTGCAAGAGAAACCAAGGCCAACAAATCTATTTGTGTTTATTAAGTAATGCTTTCCAGATAACATAACAATAGCGCCTATCCCAATAAGCCCTTCATTTATTACATTTTCCAAGCTGTTTTTATTAGGGGAATAAATATTGCACTGATACCACTGGTCTACAGATCTGCCATTAATGAAGTCATTAACGCAAAGCGGAACCTTTATAAAGTATCCATTTTTTCCTTGTTTTATTTCAGGGTGCTTTCCAACTCTACCTAATATTACCGTATTCTGAGACATTAATTACCTACTGCATTAACTAATTGTAATTTAATTGGTTCATGTTTTTCTTCATTCTTTTGGATTTCACTAATCATACTAAGAAGTTCTACAGACTCACCTCTTAAAGATTTCGGTACACCTTTAGAATGAATAAGTAAGTTTTTAATCAAATCAGAAGATTCAACTAACAGGTCATTAAAAAGTTGAGCTTTTTCACTATCACTTAATAATGATAAAAAATTGCCTAGTTCATTGGTGCTGGCATTACCTGAGTCTACTAAAGACGTGCAGCTAACTAGCCTTAACTTATTGTCCATATTATATATTTTCTTTGATTTTCTGATGCTTTAGAGCATTATAACGAGATAAATATTTTCTGCAACCCCCTGATATAAAATTTCTTATATGCATTCTTGTGCTCAGTATACATAAAATGATAAAATATAATCAATTAAACAATAATAAAGGCAAAAAATCATGGCAAGCTCAAGAAACACAATCATAGCTAAGCTAAGCACTACGCAATCAAATGTGAGAAGTGTTCGTATCAATGTACATCCAAAGTACAATGAGACTGACTCTGGATATCCGATTACAATTTACGAAACACTAAACAGTAGAAATCTACCTCCACAGAAAGCATTTTTAAATCTAAAAGCTGGTGGAAATGATCAATGGCTATCAATTAGCACATCAGCTCGTGCAACAAAGGAGAATGGTGATTATAAGCTAGCTCCAAAGAGGAATGAACAAGGATGCCTTGTAAATAGAAAGGGCGATGTTGTTCAAACTGAAGAAGAAGCAGCAAGATCTTTTATCTATGAAAAAGAGGATGGGCGTAGCTTCAATATAGAGCTAGGCACACTATCTATTAAAAACACCAACGCTGAAGGTCAACCAACCAAATGCACCCTGATAAACGCTAAGCTTTACAGCGATAAAGAAGCTATTGCGATCAGGCAAATGATGAAGGAAGCTAAGAATACTCCAGAAGAGTATAGGAAAGCTCAATATGATAAGATTTCTGATTACAAACGTAATCATGGTGATTGGAAAACTTTATTCATTTCAGAAGGTCATGATTTCCTAAGAGGTTTAGGATTTGAAGTAAGAGAAAATGCTCCTAAAAACCAGCCTGGTAATGACTATAAAGACGACATTCCGTTCTGATTTATTATCATTAATAAAAAAGACTGCATAGCAGTCTTTTTTTACATCGCAAGCGATGAAATCCGATTGGCTTCTTTCTTCTTCGTCTTTAACTCATAGACATTCCGCTTGTCTATTGTTACTACATTACCGATATTAGCGTCTATTTTATTAAGATCTTCTGTTGTACAAAACATCCAGTCCATATGATCTTCTTCAATTTGGATAAGTCCTTTTGAAGAATACCATTGCAAAAGCTTTTCTCTGCTTTTTTCAGGATTCATTCCTAATGTGCGATATTGGTACGAAGAACTTAGGTGAGAGCATAGCTGTAATGGACAAGCTTGAAGCACCATTAAACCAAAGTGTTTTCCGTAGTGCTCAGGGAAGAATTTCAGCAAGTATTCACCAAAACCTTTACCCAAGAACCTTGGCTTTACTTTTAATTCCTTAATAAATATTACATTACTTTTTATTTCTTTATTTGAATTTTCTAAATGAGATTTTACAGAATCATGAAATTCCAGATCCAGCTTGTTTGTTCTATAATCGTAAGTATTATGCTTAGAAAGCCATGAGAAAGCTGTGGAAAACTCGCTATCTGCTGATGCTGACCTAGACATAACTGATAGAGGATTCCCTTCTACTAGCAATTTCTCTAATTCAAAGCACAAAAATTCCACTTCGCAAACCACTTCACCAGTTCCATTTTGCATAAGCTGCGCAACATTATTGGTGAGATACCCGTAACTATTTCGAACCTCTGACAAAACAGTAAGCTCTATTTTATTCAAAATGCTTTTCATGAATTTATTTATTTATTAATGATTTAAGATTTTTACTTTTTCAAATACTCAGAAAAAGTTAGTTTTTCATTTTTTCCTGACGTTGACCAATTTAGAACCCACTTTTCGGCATCAATAATCGGAAAGAAGGTATCAGCATCCTCAACAACCTCATCAACAACAGTAACCAACAACCGATCTGCTATTGAAATCGATTCTTTATATATCATACCTCCGCCAATAACAAGTAATTCCTTGAAATTATTATCACTATAAACCTTTGTTATTGCTTCTGGAATGGAGGTTATGCCGCAAACCGTTACAAACCCTTTATCCGAAAAAAAACTCTCATCTGTTTCACTACAAAGAACAAAATTATGTCTATTTTTAAGAGGTGCTGAGTTGGGCAAAGAACGAGCAGTCCTCGCCCCCATGATGACGGGCTTGCGCATAGTGTTGGTCTTGAAAAACTCCATATCTTCACTGAATGAGAACAGCAAATCATTCCCTTTGCCAATGGCTAAATTTTTAGATACGCAAGCTATAAGTGTTATCATTCAATAACCACTCCCTGATAGTTACTAATCGCATAAAGTTGTGTGCCAAGATTATTTTGCTTAATCTCTTTTTTTAGTGATTCTGTTATTTCAGCACTATATGCAAATTTACCGTTGTAGTAAACGTAAGCCCTACCTTGAAACTCATAAGTTAAAATTAACCCCTTTACAGTGCCTAACTCCCCGACCCCATCATGATAATTTAGCATACCTGATGAATCACTATACATCTTTTCATATACTGAAATGTTTTCGTAGTCACCATTTGTTCTAACTTCAAAGTCTGAAATAGATAACGCTGCACTTGATAAAAACACTCGGTTTGACAGTCCCGTTAGCTCTTTATATTTTGGGTCAGCAAATGAGCTTGTTGAAGCTGTCATAAGCACAATGCCAGTTATCATCATGTGTTTAAGTTTCATTATTATTATTCTCCAATAGTTGTTTTCTTAGTTGTTCTACTTGGTTTATTCTTTCTCTTAACGTTTTATCAATGTCTAATGTCTCAGATAATAATGGAGCAACGATATCCACATCTGGATTAGTCATATTCTTTTCAAATTCTTTATGAATTTCATCTAATCGATTCGATAGCTTTGAGTAATTTGTTTGTTCTAAACCTGACATTTACTTATTCCTTACATTAGTAAAACAGAATATTACATCCCGTTCAATATTTAATCTTGCTTGCTTAATTCGATTCTAGGGAATTCTCGAACTTTTTCAATTGGATTAATGCCCACTCGCACGATACCATCAGACAAACTGATTTTAGCTTCCCCTTCTTTTAGGTCATTCACGCTAGTAACAAGCGTGTCATCCTGATTCAGTAATGAGTATCCCTTATTTAAGATAGCTATAGGATTATTCATCATGATCATCATTAGCTTTTCTTTTCGAATGTTATCCGCTGAAACAAGAGTATCTTTCGAGATCGATGATATTGATGTTATTTTTTGATCTAGGGTGTTTCTTGCCCTCTCAATCACGACTGCACTATTATCAATAATTCTTGAAACCTTACCGTCCAACGCGCTCTTTGCAAGTAAAACGCTTTTTTCAGACAAACTTATGATTCGTTCAAAATTTCGAGCATCCTTCTCTGATGATGAAATGATTATATCTCTAATCATATTTACTACCATTGAAGGTGTGGCGCATCTGGTATGTGAAATTTCATCTATAATTGTATTGTCTCTTTCATGCCCAATACCGCAGAATATCGGTGCGTTAAGGCATAACAACGATTTAGCTATTTCATACTCATTTAAAGCATACAATCCTGCTTTATCACCACCACCACGAATCACGCATACCGCATCGAATGGATTTCTTTCATGATCAGCATTTATCTTACTCACTGCTGAAGTGATCGTGTTTATGGAATTATTCCCCTGGAAAGTTGCAGAATAATAACTAAATTTACATAGACCCAAACTATCCAAAAGTGATGATTGCGTCTTAAAGTCACCCAAGCCAGCAGCCATATCTGGAGATAGAACAGCAACTCTGAAAAAGTTATCTGGTGCCTTCATTCTCTTGTTGTTAAGAAATATTCCCTCAGATCTTAATCTATCTCTAATTGCATTTAGCTTTGCTTCCATCTCACCGATAGTAAATGATGGGTTGATATCAATGATGTTCAGACTTAAGCCGTACTTCTCACTGAACTCAGGTTTTACACAGATAAGAACCTTCATGTTATGAGCCAGTTTCATGCCTGTTGAACGCTCAAATTTGCTAATGATGTCTTTTCTCTTGCTCCAAATCATACCTCTAGCTTTCGCCAATTCAGACCCATTCGAATCATAATCGGAAAGCTCTAGGTACACATGTGAACTACCAGTAATATTTGAAATTTCAGCAGTAAGCCATGAGCCTTCAGTGAAGGTTTCTTCCATGAGGTTTTTGATTACACCCAAATATACTGACAAGCTTGAAGGCTTATTGCTCTGCTTGTTCAGCATATGCTGAAACTTGGGTGTCCACCATTTCTTGAAAACTGTAACATCGATGCCTTTTGGTACGTACCAACAAACAAACGCACCATTACTTGAGTAAGGTAAAGCACCTAGTCTTTTTGCTTCTTCACGCTCCCCATATGGGACTTCGAGCCGTAATTTTCTATCTAGAATCATTGAAATCTCCATTTTTGGTAAATTATACATGAAATCTATCCCTTAAACCACTGATGATCATAATCAATTGATAAATTATCAATTTTTATCTTTCATACTATATACTTTTGATGTAGCATTGGTCAGTCTTTTAATAAACCAATAAATATCAAGAGTAAATAGAAAATGAGCGATAAGTTAAATCAAAAAATCCAAACACTAAACCTAAAGAAAGATCCAGTAATAATCGACCTGGTTAAGAAAACCGCAATCTCGTTAGAGAAGAAGGGTATTAATCTGGACAAGGACGCTGCCCGAGTTGCTTTGTGCATGGACTTCTCAGGCAGTATGTATTGGCTAATTAAGAACGGTACTGTCAGTGAGTTAACACAACGATCATTGGCTCAAGGCATCGTTATGGATGATGATGGTGATATTGAGGTCTTTGGCTTTGGTTCTGATGCAAAGTACATTGAATCCATCAACGCCGACAACTATATAGAGTACTGTGAAGGTGTTCAGCGAGACAAGCCAGATTTCGGTTCAACCTATTACCATAAAGCAATTAATCTAATTGTAAGTCACTATGACCGCATTGGTTATGATAAACCTGTCTATGTCATCTTCGTAACTGATGGAGATACCTTCAGCAAAGCTGAAACTGAGGAAGTACTAAAAGCAGCTTCAGGCAAACCAATCTTCTGGCAGTTCATTGGTATTGGACAAGATGACTACGATCCTAATCAGGTAGATGCCAAAGTTGTGAAAAAACCTGGAGTAATCGGTCGTTTCCTTGGCGCTAAAGAAAAAGAAGTGCCTAACACTAAGTTTGAGTTCTTAGTTAAACTTGATGAAATGGAAGGTCGCGTGGTAGATAATGCTGGATTCTTTGCTGTAAAAGATCCAAAGAGTATGAGTGCTGAACGTATGTATGACTTGATGCACAATGAATACCCAGAGTGGCTTAAAGAAGTACGAGCTAAAGGCATTCTTCGCTAATTTGTAGATTTAAACGAACAAAAAGACATGGGGAAGCCCATGTCTTTTTTTATTTCAGTTAATAATTACATTTCAATATTGTAAAGCAAAGCCATCTCACCCAGACCCACAACCAACATTTTGTTTTCAAAAATCCTGATAGGGAAAACCTGACCCTCCTTTGTCTGAATGGTATAACTGGCGCTATTAGGTAATTCAATTTGCTCTTGGGTGATTTCAGTTATGTTAAAAACCTTGCTTTCTAGTTGAATCTTCTCATTTGATAATTGAATTGCAGGAGGTAAGCCAAGCTGTGTTTTACCTATTACCATACTATGCGGCTTGAATGAGACTCCAGATTCAGAACTGTTAAATGGATTCACAACTACTTGTTGAGCAACTACTTGTTGAGATTTTGCGCTAATTGCTATATCTTCATCACTTCTAAATCCATTAAAAAATGCAATTGCTACAAATATATAAAGCACAATAAATGGCAAACTTGTTATTTGTTCAATAAATACTAACTTTGGGCTTAGTTTCCGTTCCTCTGGTGAGGCGCAATCTTCAAAATGACAAAATTTTATTTTATTTTTCATAGGTACACTCATGTTTAGAATTTGTATGTTATTTTTATTAATTTCTTCTGTTAGCTTCCCTGCCTATCCGCACACTCAAACCAAAGACAAAATTCTAGTAATTAAGTCAGAAAGAGTATTACTACTACTGAAAAACAATAAAATTGCTAAAGAGTACAAGATCGCTCTTGGAAAGAATCCTGTCGGAGACAAAGTAAAACAAGGAGATAATAAAACACCAGAGGGTAAATATCAAATTGTCAGTAAGAACAGTCAGAGTAAATTTTATCTTAATTTGGCAATAAACTACCCATCTAAGTTGGATATTAAAGAAGCAAAAAGGCTAGGCGTTAATCCAGGTGGTAATATTGTTATTCATGGCTTACCCAACAAAGCTCCTAGCTTTATTCACGATGAATTAATGAGCGAAGACTGGACAAATGGTTGCATAGCTTTACATAACAGCGATATTAAGGATTTGTTTGATTCAGTTCCTATCGGAACAAGTATCGATATTATTCCTTGACTCTTAGTCTTTGTTTTTTAAAGGTCTTTTAAATTGAGTGAACATGCATTAGACATAATCTATTAATGTGGTAAAATTTGCGCCGTTTTGACATACGACTACGGGTTCCATATGCGCACTTTTGAAGAGATCGGAAATATAGCGATAAATGCATTGCTATCTTATCATTGCTCCCCTGAAAGAATGAAAGTTTCAAAAGAAGCTACAGTTAGACTATATCTTAAGAAAGTGCTATCTCGAAAAAAGTACAGCAAAAATTCATGTTATTACCTAAAGTCACTCTTACAAAAAGCTACATCATCCTACTCAATGTATAATGTTTTAAGTGGAATTGCTGAAAACTACACTAAAGTCATATCTCATGATAAGAAATTTGATGACATTTGCTTTTACGATAGATTTCAATCTTTATTTAAGAAGATGCGTGATCTTGGTTATGAGCTGCATATAGACATTGAAGGTGATTCACTGTTTCTAAACGAAAACAGTAAAGCTATGGTGATTTTCAAAAATGACTATATCAATTTAGAACCGTCTGGTGATCTTACTGGAGTTCTTTATGTCACTGTCGTTAATAAATGTATGTATGATTTTATTGAGTCAGCATTTAACTCAGGTCTATACCCAAAACTCTTCAAAGAGAGTAGTAACGTTAGTAAATTTGAGATTCATCCTAACAACAACCCACCAGCACCAATTTCATTTATTTCTACAAAGGAAGATTATCTTCATAAACGCCGAGTTATGGCTAATGAGAAATCATTATTTGCTGGCAAGGTAAACCCGTTCCAGTTAAAAGTGAAGAAATCCTAAATTTTCTGTTGACTTTCCTAGACCAAGAATTATAAGCTTTAATTGTAAACATACATTTTTAAGGATTTTATTGTGAAAGCTAAAACATTTATTACCTCTAAAGTAGGTATCCAGCAACCGTGGCAACAAGCTTATGTGTAAGTTTTAGCTTTCGCATGGCTAAAACTTAGGTTTTAGCCACAGGAAAGACACCTAACCCCTGATGGCTCTCCATCAGGGGTTTTTTATGCTTAAAAAATTCAGATGGAATGAAGTCAACTTATCTCTGCATATCTGTGCTGGAGAGGTGGTCTTATGGCTTTAGTGTAAGCGGTTGATTTTATTGAATTTTTTTTAGTTTTCTTGTTGACAGATAAAATGTTCAGGTTTAATATGTAGTCATACAGTAAAGAAACACACGGTGAATAGCGCAGCCTGGTAGCGCATCTGCTTTGGGAGCAGAGGGTCGAGAGTTCGAATCTCTCTTCACCGACCA
>NZ_JAWOTX010000025.1:36843-83750 GCF_033339115.1 Vibrio sp. 947
TGGGGTGTAGCCAAGTTGGTTTAAGGCAATAGACTTTGATTCTATGATCGGGGGTTCGAGTCCCTCCACCTCAGCCAGAACAACAAAGTGTAGAGGTAGCTCAGTTGGTAGAGCATCGGATTCCAAACCCGCTGGTCGGGGGTTCAACTCCCTCCCTCTATGCCACACTCGGTGAATAGCGCAGCCTGGTAGCGCATCTGCTTTGGGAGCAGAGGGTCGAGAGTTCGAATCTCTCTTCACCGACCAAATTACATTGTTGGGGTGTAGCCAAGTTGGTTTAAGGCAATAGACTTTGATTCTATGATCGGGGGTTCGAGTCCCTCCACCTCAGCCATATTCCTTTCTGATTCTAAGAGGTTTTTATGTCATATAATAATTATTGTCTAATCATGAAATGCTTAGATATCATTGAGACAGAACTAAACAATATTGCTGAACATGTTGGACATCCAACATTCGATGAATTCATCAAAGGAAAGTCCTATGAATGAAGATAAAATGGTAAGTGACCTTGAAAGGATGCTGTTTTTAGTAAAAACACTAGACACACTAATAAGAAGAAAACTAGAATAATTGTTATTCCCCAGATATACATATCTGGGGTTATTTATTTTACTATTGCAATAGGAATATATCTTCAATTTGCTTCCAATCTTCAATAACTGGATAAGTAGATTCTGCCCCAGCTTTTCGATTACTAAAAAGATAAGACTCAATCCCTAAATCTACAGCCTCTTGAACATATTTTTCGTTACTATCTATCAATCCAGCAATTTTATTGCCTGGAATATCCATCAATAGTTCCAATACATCTCTTTTAGTTTCAGATCTACCAACAAAATGATAACCACTAAAAATATCACCAAAAAGTTCTTCTAGATTTTTTTCTCTTAACTGCATTTCATGCTCTGAACGTCCACAAGACATAACAAGCGAAATGTCATATCTGTAAGATAGCTCAATCAGAACTCGTTTAACACCTTGTGAATGCAGTTCTAATGACCCAATATACTCAGAATCACAGTATTCAGAATATAGTGATAACGCCTCTTCAAGAGAACTCGAACCGAATAAATCAACGATCCTTAGTGGATTAGATGTTTCTCTGGATTCCAAGTGTTTTGTACAGATTCCTTTATCGTCAAGAAACTTTTTTATGCCGCTTATAGGATTCAGAATTATTCCCTCGGCATCAAGTATCAAGATATCTTTCTTTTTCTTCATTTTATTTCTCATGTTTATTTGGTTTTGCAATAAAATAGCAATAAAAAAGCGCCATTGCAATTGTGGCGCTTTCAAGTATGGGGATTGATAAACTAAAGCTATTTTTTGGTTATTAACTTAACCCCTGAGACAAAAAATAGTGCTAAAAATGTAATGCCAACAAGATTAGCTGACTCTGGTGTTTTAATCGCTGTTTGTAACATGTTGGTTCCTAGAACCAATATTGTAGTTAGCAATAGAAGCATTGCGCCTATTACATCACTGAACTTTTTAAATTTTAACATACTAGTTTCTCCCCAAACTCTATATTAAGAATCTTATATTATTCGATACATAAAATCAATAATAGTTCAATGAAAATATAGATGTTTTTTAGAGATTTATCCAATTAATTGCCTTTTGACCGTTATCCAAAAGGAATTGATTGCACTTATAAAAACATTCTGACCCAAGAAAAGGGGCAAAGTCTACCCCTTGCTTATTTGATCCAAGCGGACTTGGATGAGATGTCTTTAATACGCAATGATGAGTACCCTCAGCCAACTTGGTTATCTTATGCGCATCCCTGCCCCATGATAAAAATACAAGAGGTTTTTCTCTTTTAATCAGCGCTTGAATTACATTATTTGTAAATGCATTCCAGCCCATCTTCTTATGAGAATTTGAACTTCCCTTTCGAACCGTTAAAGTTGCATTAAGTAACAATACATTATCAGCCCATTTTGATAAATCACCAGAGCCATTAGGTTGAAAATCTGGATAGCAATTTTTTAATTCCTTATAGATGTTATTCAAGCTTCTAGGAGGCTTTACCCCTTTAGGAACAGAAAAAGACATTCCCATAGCTTGAGGTATTAACCATCCATCCACAAACTCCTGATTTATGTATGGATCTTGCCCTATAATCACACATCGAACATTATCAATCGAAGTTCTTTTGAAGGCATTAAACACCATTCCCTCAGGGGGATAAACCACAAACTCAGATTTTTCTCTTTCTAGTTTTTCACTTATAGAGCATAAAAGCTCATAGTTTGAACTGATAAGAGAATCCCAACCATTAAGTAATTTTAACTCTTCGATAATTGTCATTTAACACTCACTAACATATATAAATAAAACATTTATTGTGCTTTCTATCACAAAAACCTTTACATACACGTTGTTTTATTTAAGAATATTATTTAAGAATATTACTAAAAGAAAAACAACAAATAATAAAAAAACGAGGCCAGTATGTTAAGAATAAAAAAATCATTTCTTACGATTTCTGTGGTCGCTAGTTTATCAGCTTTTAGCGTGAATTCACATGCTGAAGATGCAAACACAGCTCCTGTAACAGCAAATCTAAGGATTCCAATTGCCAACTTAGTTAAGTCTAATGCACTTCCATCTTATTTTACACCTTGGAAGGAATTCACTCCACATCGTGATCACACACCTTGGGAGCCATCTACGCCAAGCATTATAGCTTCCACACAAGGTCATCGCGGAGTAATCTTCAAAGATTCAGATGCCGATGTTAATGTTCCTGATTATTCTCAAAGCCGAACATTTACGGTAGATGAATTCCGTATGGAACAAAAGAAAATTGAAGATGGTCGCGGTGAAGTTGCAGATGATGGCGAGCCTATTCGACACGAAAGAACCATCAATAAACAAGAAAGCCGTGTGGTCGCTGTTGACAATACAGCTTGGGAAGATACAAGTGCAGTATCGTGTACTGAATGGAACTCTGTTGGTTCAGCAAGTAGATATCTGACTCCTTACACTCAAGATGCTGAAGGTCAGGAAAGAACTTGTTCTGTCGAACAAAAACGCTCAATTACCTTGAATGACCCAGATGGTGCAGTTACATACGATCAGATGAGAACATACCGTTATATCGAGACATCGACACAGCGCGGTTTGATGGATAACAGAAGCTGTAAAACACTACTGAATTTCTACAATGCCAACAAATCCGAAATCTCATCTGCGCAACCAGGCTGGAATCCAAACGGATGGAAACGTTTAGATGTTACCCCTAGTAATGCATACGTTACTTACTGCAACAACGGTTGGACAATGGTAGCAGCTCAGCGCGAAAATAGCCCTGTTGCATGGACTGGTGGTAACTACCAATACGATCTAAAATCTGTCTACAATAGAGGCGTTGGTTTTGCGATCCCGAATGAAGTATTACCTATCCACACTCGTTGGGGCGTTGGTCAGAATGGAAGTGTAACTGTCGGTTTCGATAGTGGTAGATACAGTACTGGAAACATGCACGCTACTCTATATTCACGCGGAAGGGCTTACATTGTACATAGATCTACAGGAAGACACTTTAGATGGCATAACCCTCGATCAGATTTGATGTCTGAAGGTCAATACAATAATACACTGACAGTAGAAGACTATACTGGTCGCTATGGTAGCTACTACAGATGGGCTTTCTCTCCTTGGCACTCAGCAGCATGTTCAAGAGGATACGCTCTTAATGGCGCTAAATATGGCTATGTGACAGGTCAAGCTTGGACAGTATTCGTTTACTAACGAATAACAAACAAAAAAGGATGAGTTTAAAACTCATCCTTTTTTAATCCCATCAATTATTTTCGTGACTCGAAAGCACTTTGAACCTCTGCCTTAAAATTATCCGATGGCGCAAAAGTAACAACGCGTCTCTCAGAGATCATAACTTCATCACCAGTTTTCGGGTTGCGACCTGGACGGCTTCTTTTATGATTAATATTGAAGTTACCAAAATTAGATAGCTTTAAAGGCTCACCGCTAGCAATTGTTTCTTTAATTTCATTAAAAAAAGTTTCTACAAGTGCAGTCGCATCTTTAGTCGTGAAGTTATGCTGATCAACTAAACGTTGAACTATGTCTTTCTTGGTAAGGTTTTTTTCTAAAGTTGTATCTATCATGATCTTTTCCTTATTTATTTAAAATTAAATATTTGTTCTTTAAGGTAATATTTTTAATTTATCTCAATCATAATTTTATGAATCAAAGAGCTAACAGTCAACGAATTTTTGATTTAAATTGCTTTAAATCAATAAAATATTCAATAGCTTCTATCTTATATCCCTTGATTTTGGTCTCAATGATAGAATTTGATTAATAAAGGAGATAAAAAATGAATTACATGACTTATAACCCTGTTGATTTTATCAATGGTGAAGGCACTAGATGCTCTATCTTCGTTTCAGGCTGCGAACATCATTGTCACAAATGCTTCAACGCAAAAAGCTTTCCATTCGATGCTGGCAGTGAATTTAATAGCGAAATAGAGAAGACTATTATCAATGACCTAACAGACACAAGAATAAAGAGAAATGGATTAAGCATACTTGGTGGAGAACCTCTCCATCCCAAAAATCTAAATTCAGTATTAAAGCTTGTTAAGCGTGTTAGAAGTGAGTCACCACAATCAGATATATGGTTATGGACTGGATATCGACTTGAAGAGTTAGACAAAGAACAACTTGAAGTTGTTAATTACTTAGATGTATTGATAGATGGTAGGTTTGACCACAAATTAGCCGATCCATCCCTTAAATGGAGAGGAAGCAGTAATCAACGCGTAATTTATCTTAAATAAAAAAAGCCATGCTGAGCATGGCTTTTTAATAGCTACTCTAAACTTCAGAGAGCATAAAATGTGTTTCTACAGTCAACACATGTGACAACAAGTCAATTTGTTCCATACTCAACAAATCTTTTACCAAAGGTTCACGTTCAGTTGATTGCTCATCCTCAAAACCAGCAATCATAGCAACCATTGTAAGCGATTCAAGCTCTCTGACTCCTTCTGCTAATAAATCAAAGAAATCAAAAGGTACAAAGAAATCTTCATAGCCAGGCTTTGAAACAGATAGAACATTCACTTCAATACCATAGAAATTATGAGAAAAAATCGTAAACACTATATCATTAAGGGTGATGACGATATTCTCATTTGAAGTATCAAAATTAAGATGATCAAGATCCTCATCTTTAATCTTATCAATCATGTTTAACACTAGTTGATAATTTTCATCAACCATTTCCAAGTAGCCAACATCTAAAATATCTTTAGACATGAGTTTATCTACAAGTTCTGGAAGGTGTCTTCTACTATCAAACATTTCATTTTTGTCAGATATTTCAATAGCTATTTTTGCTAATGAAGACTTATTAGGCAACAACGTAAAAATTTCATTTTTATCACCAGGTCTTGTTAAAACGAGACCATTTACGAGCACCCTGTTCGCTACATTAATCTTGAAATCATCCGTTAGACCGCTTTCACCTTTCATATGCTTATTGAAATTGAAACAGCCCGATTCTCCATCAAGTAAATGAATCATAGTCAAAGCAGGGACTGAAAGAAGCATTGTTGGCAAATTATTAATGTTATTCATAATTTATACCCTACTTTTGTGCTTGATGATGAAATCATTTACTAATGGAGCTTGAGTGTATCCATATAAACCTTCAAGAACGACCTCAAGATGCACTTCACTTGGAAAACTAAATCTATCTAGCAGTAAACTCTTCACAGAAGATCTGACATCACGACCTAAATTCTTTGAGTCAATTACTACATTAACCAACTCTAAAAGAGAGATCGAAGATTGTTCGTTTGTTGCCAACATTGTAGCTCTTGCTTTCTGTAAAACATCTTCACTTAATTGAGGATTCAACAAATATTTATCTTCCTCAATGCATGGAGTGAAAATCATTTTGCTGCGTTTTAGTTCATCAACAAAGTCAGGATTCCGAGTAGAACTTCTATTTTTTGATTTAGTTTTAGCCTTTTCAATCAAATCAAGAAGCAATTCAGCAGAAGCGAAAAAGTCATTAATTACGATTTCTTGTTTGAACGCTCCAAAGACATTCGCATTAAAATCATAAAGCATGATCTCTTTAGTGTGACTTTCTAAATCCAATTTCAACTTGAATGAGCCAAAATCCTGATGACCTTTCCCTAGATATTTTGGAGCAATATGACCATCAGCATCAATAAACCCATTTTCTTCCAAAGCTAGCATAATCAGTTGAAGTAGTTGACGGTCTTCATCAAGATAAGTTGAGTTTAGATGGTACGCTGAGATAGCTTTAAAATAAGCCAAGGTAGAAGGATTTCTAATCTCAATTTTAATGTTTGATTTTACATCACCAGAGTTAAGATCTGTTACATAGTATCCATAATCACCATGTACAGCGACAGCATAATCTTTACTCTGATCATCATTGAACACTAACAGAGCAACGGCAGACCAACACATGACTTCTGAAACATCAAATGACGAACTTTGAGAGAGGGTTTCAAATAGTTTTTTCACTTCTTCTCTTGTGTGAATTCGAATAATTGTATTCGCATTTTCCGTGTAAATGTTTGACATGTAACCACCTAAACCATGAAGAAAATTTTATTAACAAGAGCAACTAACTGAACATATGGATACTCATAAGTGTTTCCAGCATCCTTCAGCTTCTTGTTGATCATATCTTTAACATCTTCGAAATTAGAAAAATTAGATTTCGAGAACTTAGCCTTAAGTTCAAACACAATATCTTCAATTTCTCTTTCAGTAAGAGGTTCATGCTTTGTGGATGTACAAACAGATTTTACTGGTCGATTTGATGTCAAGCATGTGTGCTCGTCAGCAAACACTGGAATCGATAATCCATATGCCAAGCCAGAGAAAACTCTAGTTACGTATTCAGTATTCAGTTGGTATTTAAAATAATCAATCTCAAGCTTCTCTACAACAAATTGAGGTGACTCTTCAACAATAATTAAGGACAACTGACCAAGATGATCGTTTAGACTCATAACTTCAAATGGCTCGATTCTAAAGCCTTCAGGTGCCTTCTCTCCCATACTGTTTACGATATGAGTTAACTGATCTTGGTCAAGATTTAAACATCCTGGATTCTTACCATAGATTTCAGTCAGCATCGTGTACAGGGCATTCTCATTCCGAGGAACTATCTTCAAGAGCTTTTTGTCATGCTCATAGACTAAAAAAACTGTTCCATCAAAACAGTCTCCTAGATAAACATTTCCATTTTTATTCATAATATTAATTCTTTAATAGTGATTAGTTTTTACGCAACTGCCTGATCGCGTATATGTTTTGTTTTAGTTTAGTTGATAAGAATACATTAGAAGAATTAGAAAGTAAATAAATTGATTATTGAAAATACAAAGTATTTTCTTACTAATCATAGTTATAAATATATACTTAATAGTAATTATATATAAATAATATTAATTGATCACAAACCAATTCGTGTCAACTTTTTTTTAAAAAAGATCATCAGAAAAAAGTCTTGATCTTCCAGAATGACGATCTATAATCCTATCCGCCTGATTGATACTGATGTGTTTGATTTTTGAACGTTATCTTGAGATAACCGCGACAAGCGCGGAAAATCAATTCACTGTTTTGTTTACGTTTTTTTGTTGATTATTAATTAAAATAGAATGAATTTCATTGTGAAAGCTGCTGATAGCAAGCTTTTTGTGTTTTTGTCATACACCCTAAGCCCGATAGCCATAACTAGCACTTACGTGCTTTTTGTTTTGCTTGGAGCAGGTGTATGGGCTATTCCACCAGCTATAATCTGCATAGGTTTAGCGATCTTTGCTAACTACTGGATCGTTTCGAATGGCTTTGAATGGGAGAGAAAGTCAGCAATCGCATGGCGTTTTCTTCCTCTGACTCCTATTAAAGAATCAGAAATCAGAGAAAACATCAAAAGAGAATCGAGAGAATTTTCCGATGAATGGGCTTTTGAAATTGGCAGTGATGAATGCGATAAAATCATAAATGATCTAAAAAACAGAATAGAATTTATGATGAATACCTTTGGTTTATTGAATGAAATCTCACTTCTTATTGAGCTTAATAAAGCGCATGAGATCGCTTATTCGTCATATTTAAAGAAGATCCAAATGGAAGACGATAAAGTATACGTCGAGTTTATTAGGAAATGGGGATGGCAAGACTAAACCAAATTAGAAACAAAAGGGGGTTTCCCCCCTTTTGTTATGCTGCTAATTGTTTTTTAGTTGCTTTCTTTACGTACTTAAAAAGAGAAGCGAAAAGAATTAGCGGCGTAATTGCCAAACCAGCAGCTTCAATGATAGAGAAGTTTACTAGAAGGCTTTTCGGTAGCATTGATGTAATGCCTAGAGAGAACATGAACGCTCCCAAACCCAACATTGACCATTTATCTTTGTAACCGATGAATTTTACAACATCGTCAGCGACAATGATTAAAGATACAAAACCTAAACTTTTCAGGTATACAACATTTGTTGTGTAAGTAGGGTTTAGAGATAAGACAACCGAATATACAATAAGAAATACTGTTAAAACGGTTGCGCAATAGATGATGGTCGAAGACATGACCGCCATTGCTAATCGTGTGTTCATCATAAAAGTTTCCTCTTTAGTTATGTCTTTCCCCAAAGACGAAGCAATTATGCATCCGTGCGATTCAATTGTCAATAAAATAACAAAAGATATTGTATATTTTTTATAATATATAAAAAAGAGGCTATTGCCTCTTTTTCGTTCACTCAAATCTTAAGCAGTTTTCAAAAAACTCAGATGATGTCATCTTAGCTCTATAGTGAGGGATATTAGTCTGACTCAATACATCAAAAGCATCACTAGGCTCAACATAAATGATCTTAGCATTGTAGGCTTTATGACAACCCCTTATTGGTTCTTCCATATATGGGAATTGAAGTGATGTTCCAATCACAAATACGTGACTGACAGGCTCTCTCAAGAAATCTTCTAGTAGATAGATCTTTTCCATATCAAGCATACCATTGAACGGTACGATGTTTGGTCTCAAATCCGACTTACAAAATGAACAAGCTGGAGCATTCCTTTTCGTCTTAATATTCAAGTCTATGTCACTTATTGGAATGTAGCCATGTTTGATTCCTCGAACATTAATGCAGTTTTTGCAATACACAACAGATAAGTTTCCGTGAATGTCAATGACGTTTTCCGACCCAGCTTTCTGGTGGAGGTTGTCTACTTGCTGAGTGAATACACACGAGTCTTTGACTAGCTTTTGAATCTGCGCAATCTGTGTGTGAGCTATGTTAGGCTTGTAGCTTTCGTAACCCTTAAGTAGAGGCGAGATTACATCCCAAATCACTCCTGGTCTTTTATCCATGTTGAAGGCTGATAATAAATGCTCAATCTTTCCCTTCTGGTTTGTATAAAGACCTCCCTCACCTCTATAAGTAGGTAATCCACTTGCTACACTTATTCCCGCACCTGTAATGAACAAAACTCTATCTGAGTTTGAAATCTCAATCTCATTGTCATTTAGGCTTATTACTGCTTTTTTCATAAATTACCCTATTGCTTATTTATGCTATCTATACACTATCTGAACCTCACAATCAATACTTGACCCTGCCTCAACTTTATGTATAATTGTGATAGTTATCTAGGAGTGTTTTATGTCATTCGAAATCTACAAAACTAAGTATCAATACTGCATTTCATCAAAAAACCTACTTCATATCACAAAGCAGAATTTTGGGTATATTCCTGGTTATGACGAATTTATGCGAAGTGAAGCTGAAACACTAATTCAGACAAATGACATTCTTGGTTATAAAACAGACGCAGAAGAGAATTACTGGATCAACAATGGTTGCCCTACAATCTTTGTTGAGGATAAAGATCTGATCAATGACCTGTTTATCGCCAAGTACAAGACTGGTTTGAACGCAATGCTAGCGGCTCCCTTCCCCATTTTCTCTTTTTCGTTTCCGAGTAAGACTGTAATTAATGGAGTTGAGTTGCCACCTTGCTTAGTATGCTTATCAGGTGAAGCTGATATTTACGAAAACATGACTACTCCTTATGACGAAAAATACTTAGGGGCTGAGTTTACTCCAAAGCCTTTAACTAATAGGACATTCCTATCCATTAGTTATAGGACAAAGGATGGGTATTTAATGAATAAGTCTGTGATTATTGAAGAGGTCATGGACATCATTAATGACATGAATGAAATGGGTGATGCTAAGTGCTTCCTATACGATCAATCTTTGAATGAGCTTGAATCAAAGATGATTCTAACCCTTACAAAGATTGTTGCAGGATTGCTCATCTATCATTCAGCAACGGAAGGTAAAGGGCTTAGAAAGGGATTCCCATCAAAAACGGTTAAACTTCCAAAGCAGACAACCAGAGTAAACTATATTGGTATGTCACTATCAAACTGCAATGAATACACTCCAAAGCAAAAAGGAAGCAGTAATTCGGGTGGATATAAAGTCCTATCTAGAGAATCTTTCTTTAGAAACTTGCAGGCTGAACGCTATTATCAAGGAAAATTCCAAAATGAGCCTAAAGGTAGTCGCTGGGTTTACGTTAGTGGAATTAACCGCGATGTAGATGAGTACACTCAAGGAAAATCATAGGCTCACCACTTCTTTTAAGATTGGACATTCAATGCTAAAATTATATTTAAAAATAAATATAAGGTGCATTAAATGTCCAAATTTACTTATGTAACATCATGTGTTGGGGCTGATGGTGACGATATCAATGAAATGAAAGATGCCCCACTATCAATTGAAATTGATAAATCCGATTTCTTCAGAACTATTGGCTCAGGTATAAAAGACCAAATCGTTGATATATTTGAATTGAATAGCATTCAAGAATTTATAGATGACTGGTACACCAGTTCCTACACTTCTTGTTATCAAGGAATTCCTTGCTTATTCGTACAGCATAGCGGTATTGAACATGTTTTCGTTGACTCCAATCGAGTTCGAGAACTTAGACACGGTGAAGAGATTGAAGAGCGCCGTGATGCAATTTCCGATATAGAGGACTTGTTAGATGAGTATCAACCTTGGCAGGATGCACAAGGAAAATCCGAATGGTTTAAAGCTCTCTCAAGCTTTGTAAAAGAGAATAAGGCTCAATTCGATGCGCACAACATCTTGCTCAGTTCCATTTACACCAGCGGATACCCATACAGTGAAGTTATAGCTGAAATCGATAAAAAACTACTTATAGAACCCAGATCCAAGGAAAGAGTGTCTGGACTAAATCTTTAATAAAAAGCCCATCATGATGGGCTTTTTTCTTATGATGGACATAAGATTTGTTCTCTTCTTAAAATTTTCTTCTGTTCTAGATCTGTCCTTGCATCTATAATTAAAGACGAATCGACATCCCAATCGAATACTCGCAATACTATAGCTTCCTTACACATGTATTCCCACGCTGGAGCCTCTGAAGCTTCACCAGACCAGTACTTCAGTGCTGCTTCCTTAACAACATGACTTTCAACACAGAAGCCTGAATCCATTAACTCAGTCACCTTTGTGCTCCAATACATATCGTGTTTCGTAACATCTCCTTTCGGCACGACCAAAAAAGTGTATTCCTCACCGCCACCTGCGTATTCAAGATCTTCAAGCTCTTTCACTAAAAACACACTATCTTTATGTGCAGTGAACTTATTAGGTCTATGGTATTCCAACCCCCTATAAAATCCAGCAGCTCCCCACTTTCCTTCATAATCTACACAATTTCTTAGTTTTGTTCCTGGTGGAAGGTAATCATCTGAACCATGATAAAATATTTTAGACATATAATTTAATACGAATATAAGATTTGTTATTTATTAAATAATATCACCATTAAGAATAGATATCTTTTCAAAAAAGAAAAAAGAAGATCTTTTTGATCAAAATTCACATTGCATTGTATAATATGAATAAAACGTCTGAAAAATATAAATAACATAATATTCAGTCTGAAAAAATTGATTAATAAAGAAATAAATGCAACATGATAAACCAAAAATACGCCACAAGTTATATAGAAGGCTTTGGAACCGAGAGTGTGTTCTGCGAATTAGCTCAAAGTAAAGGTTTCAAGGTCATTCCTGCGTCAAAGAAAGAAAACATTGAGGATCATATAGATTTTTTTCTATATCGAGACAGGAAGCAATATTCGGTTGACGTTAAGGCAATGAAGCGCATAAGCAGAAATTCTATAAATAAAGATGAAGATGCAATCTGGATAGAATTCAGAAATGTTCGCGGGAATAATGGCTGGATATACGGAAAACAAGATCTTGTAGCCTTTGAATTTGATAGTTATTTCGTTTTAGTAAAAAGAAAAGAGTTATTGGATTTTGTAACAGTTAGTCTTAACTCATTTACCAAAGTTGTTTCATCGTCAAGACATGCATTGTTCAACTTGTATCAAAGAAGAGGAAGGCAGGACTTGATAACAAGAATTAAAAGAGATAATATTCTAGCTCTAAAAAATAAAATTTGGGTTAAAAATGAAGGATTTAATCAAATCCCAGAAGCAGTTAATGCAGTCCATTAATTCAAGCTTTTGCACAAATGAATCAGAAATTCTTGAATGGTACGATGGACCACTTTTCGTAAAAAGCAAGATTGAAGGCAAAGATTTCTATTACCACATTTTAAATATTTCTAAGGGGTACTTTGCAGCATTTCATCTAAAACCAGGCATTGATGCTATTGAGGGAGAAACTTTAGACCCTGCTTTATCAAATGTATTTTTGAATGAGTTATTTCACGGCAATAATGCTTATGAGCATCTATATCTTTACGATTCTGTCTCTGGTAAAAATCAAGCTTTAGATTCAACGAACATAAAAGATTTCATTACCCCTTGGAAAGAAAGGGTGTATGAAAGAGCTATTTATCAGTTCTTAGTTAAAGGTGTTTCCGAGTTTTACGCTTCAATAGACAACAAGTCGGATTCACTGCCTCATTCAACCAAAATTGATATTGACACTAGCTATGATGAAGTACTTGTTGAACTTGTAAATGTTGCTCGGCTTTACGGCTGTAGTGATACTTTACCTAAAACACAACAAGTATGCTTAATGGTAAAGTCAGGTGAACAATTTAATGGCTGTTTCAACTATCGAATCACACAACAAATTTCTGTAAAATTTAACTTCTCGATTGATAATGAAGTTATTAAACTGAACCTACATCTTGTTCCAGCGGAAGGTGATGATTAACAATATGTTAATTGAATAAAGCCTCGCCATCTAGTTATGGTTGATAAAAATTGTTGGTGCAGGGCTTGTGTTCTGCACTCAATTTTTCTTCTAAATAACAGGTAAATAGGAAAGAGAGCAAAGATAGAGATTCGTAGAAATGTTGTTGGTTTAACAATATAAGCTTCTTATAAAGTCCAATATTGAGCACATTACCCCCAAACCGCGCCATAAGTGCCTAGACAGGCACCTTATACCACCTGCCATTATCGCTTTTGTCCTTTCACGCAAGAAAGGGCGGGGTCATGCCTAATGCTCGTGGGAAGAATGCCATGTGCCTTCAAAAGTAATCAAGGGCAAAGATTTTTTTGAAATTTCAGCAATGAACTGATTTACAGAGATAAAAATATATATTTCTACAGCGAATGGCAAGCATGTATTACTAATTTAAAGCGAAGAATGGGCGCTACACCTGACGGTATAGCACCCACAACTTTTATCAGCCCACCATCTAGTAGTGGTGGTTTTGCTAGGAAATAGCTTTGAAAACCCTTTCTGTATAGATAGCATCACTGATAGCCCTATGCTCCTTTAGCTCGGACTCTAGACCTAAGTTCTGCACAGCTCTTTTAAGTCCCATCGTATCTCGACCATGAATTTTTGCGTAGATTGATTGGAGATCTAAAAAGCTATGGTTCAGTTCGGGCTGACTAGTTCTTCTTAACTCTCTATTAAACGCTTTTTGCTCGATACCACCCCAGTGGACAAAAATGCATTTTTGTTGCTTATCGAGAAAGCTTTTCAGTTTTTCAAGATAGAAATTTTCGAAGTTTGGCATACCCTGGAGCATTTCAGTGCTAATGCCTGTTTTTTCTTCACAGTATCTACCCATTTTCATCTCTGGGAATGGTAGAATCAAAGAATCTAATTCAAACGCCGCTTCTAGGTTATCCGACCTTACCGCAACAAGACCAAAATCAACAATAGATTCTGTAAACTTGTCTGATCCACCTAGCCTATATTGGTTGTACTCAAAATCGAGAAATAATAGCCACTCAAAGTTTTCTCTTACTAGGTTAAGATGGTTTTTTGCATCTTCTGCACTTCTATGAGGCTGGGATTCGGAGTTAGCGGGAAGCCCTTGAATAAGCTCACCTAAAAAACGCTCTAGATTAAGCACATCATTGCCAACAAATTCGGTCATTGTCGGAAGCTTGTGGTAAAAATCATCTAATGTGATTTTACTTGAGAAATAGTCAGGATTGGTCTGACTAAGTAAATTACATGCAGATGAAATGCTTTTTTTAAGGCTTTTAACTTGAGGTTTTCGATGCAAACCCTTTTCAGTAGACTTGTATTGATCGAGGTTGCTAAGCCATTCCAGCAATTTACTTACGTCATTCATTTCAAATACCTTAATTTTATCCAGAATTTTCTCTTTTACACCATTCTAAGAATTCTTGATCTTATTGTATGTCTGAAGGAATTTCTACAGTCCCATGCTTTAGCATCAGAGCATAATCCAAAGAAATAGCATCTCTTTGCTCTTCACTAAAGTGCTGAATTTGATTATTCAATATAGCGTCCTCAGTTAACAAGTTCGTCTTTGATGTAAGGCAACAAGAGTTCTAGAATTGTTATACATCATTACAACCCTTAAGTAAATAATAGCCAGATCGAAAACTATTCTTGAATCCATCTTTTTAGTTTCAGGAGACATTAAGGGCAATGGATGTATCGTTTCAAGAGATGAATCTGAAAGATACTCATAAAGAGGGATAACAAACTCATCTCGGTATGTACTGTATGAGCGCAACTTTATTGATGCTGATATGCGATTTATAAATCTGAGTAAATCAGAAGACTTTACACCTGACTTAGACAATGACTCAGTAACTTTATACAAGTCTTTATATTTTGATTTTTTATTTATTAAATTAACGAGTCGCAGGGCATCTTTACCTATGGTTAGATTATACAAAACTCGCTCCTTACTTAAGCGTTTTCACTTTCTATTTCCGTTTCACCATCTACTTCCTTCCAGCCATTCTCCCACTGAAGGAAAGCGTCACTTGGATTGTCCACGTATGTGTTTCTAAAAGGGTTTGCATGGATACTCATTCCAGAAGCCCTACAGGTTTTACCATTTTCATACGGGGTTTGATTATTGAGATTGTCCATATTATACACCGTTGCAATTATTGTTATTTAAAGATATATTGCCATTTGTTCTTACTTCTATCAAATGTTTTGCATACATTTAGTTAAAAAAGTGATAAAAATGAAAGAATTTTATTATGAAATAAAATGTCAGAAGCAGGACTCATTAGGTAGTTGGGCTTTCCCTCCTATATATTCAGGACTATTGAAAGCTAAAGACAAAAAAGCAGCCAGAAAAGCCCTTGAAGATGAGTTCGACGTTGAATTACCTTGCCGTGTTCTCAAAAAAGATTTTGAAAAAAGCCCATATTTGCTCAAATTAAGAGAGCATGACGGAACTGATGAATATCTAAATCGTTTATTTGAAAACAGGAAATGCAAGGAGTGCAGCAATTCCTTTAGGCGAATTGACCTTTACAATGACCACAACGAGCAATACAAGGGGATAGAGTTTTGCTCTAGAGAGTGTCAGCAGAAATACGGAAAGAAACACATTGCGTTCAATGCTTCCTGTATCGATAAGACACATGGAAATGCGCCTGTCATCTATAAGATCACTAATACGGCTGAAAATAAACACTATATAGGCAAAACCTTGCAGGTTTTCACGTTACGCTGGTATCAGCATTTTTTTCAGGGTGGTGATTGCAAATTTCATAAAGCAATCAGAAACACCAAACTAACAGATTGGGAGTTTAGTGTTTTAGAGATTATTGGAGAATCACCAGAAGGTATGCCTATAGAGGAATACGTTCTCTCTAGAGAAACCCATTGGATGAAAAAGTACGATTCAATCGATAACGGCTACAATAGTCAAGTTTCTAGCATTACTGTACACGGGCATCTGGAAGAAGGTTGAGGTAAACGATGTTCACTATATATATTAGAAAAGACCTTGGAATGACTAGAGGTAAGATGTTATCCCAAGTCTCACATGCAGCTATGAAATACACGCTGTCACTATTTGAGCAAAATGGTGGAGTTTTAACTACTAGTTTGAGCACCATCGAAAAACTAAACCATGTATTGACCCACATAGACAAAGTTCTGAATATCCAATTTGTAAAAAGTGAAGAAGAACTTATCAATGTAAGCAATGCTAGTTCGAATCACTCAGTAAGTATTCTTGATAATGGACTGACGCAATTTAATGGCGTTAGAACACTAACTTGTGCTTTGGTTAATACCGACCTTAGTCTTCCAACTATCAGAACCACTGAATATGGTAAGAAAGAGAGTGATCATAAACAAGTACTCGTGTTTTATAGTAATGAGAGACTAAACAAGACAATCCAGATCAGATCAGCCATTAAAATGGCAATAGCGACTATCCTTGCTCATCTCTCTCATTGCAGTATTGAACTTGATTCTGAGAAAAATAGAGATCTACAAATCTGGCTCGATGATTGCTTTAAGAAGGTTACATTAAAAACTAAAAGTATTGATGTATTGATGAATCTAAAAGAGCAGTCAGAATCAAGAGGTTTATTATGTGTAGAGGATAATGACGCATACTCAACAATTTCTCTCGCGATAGGACCTGGTAGCAACAGAATGTATCATGAGTTAACTGACAAGTTAACACTATACTAATTGAAATTGCAGCCTATAGGCTGCTCTTCATAATTATCTACTAATAATGGTACTTTTCATACCAGATATACTTAAGCCAATCTAGAAAGATTGGCTTTGATTTTACTTTTTAAGTTGTTGAATAGCTTTTTTAAAACTGCCGTATTCAGTTTGACCTGAAAAAATAGAATGGTCAAACCTACTCAATATGGCATCCATTTTTATTTTTAGAAAATTCTCGTGTGATATAAAGAAACTACCATCTTCAAGGGTATGGATGAAATTGACTCTTGATGAATATTCAGGAATGAACAAATCTAAAAGCCAGCTTATATAAATTGAGCTTCGTATTTCTTTGTACAGCTTTGCATCTTTTGAAATCAGAATATATGCCTTTCTAATTATGTCGAATGCATTTCTATCACAATCAATGTAGTAGACAAACTGATCTTTAAATTCGAATGCATCCAGCGTTATAAAATTAATACCAAGATCTTCTGGAATTTCGTTGATGAATTCATTTAGATTATTTAGAAGAGCCTTCTTCTCATCATTATCTACACCCGACTCGCACGAAACATCAATTTCTTCAATAACTTGCAAGCAATCTTTCAAAGCGGAAATTATGTTTACTGATAGGTATATTTTAAACTTTGAAGGAAGTTTATTTATGTGATCGATTACTAATTTATCTTTCGTTCTTTTCGAGATTTGGTATTTTGATATATTACTTAAACTTGAGTATTCAGAAGTTATTTGCTCAATTTCTAAAGTTAGTTCCTTATGCACATTAGTTTTCTTATCAGTAATTACCTTTTCGAACTCAATACCATTCACATCTTTAAGATTTGCGAAAAATCTTGATTTAACTATCTCTTTCTTCTTTGAGTCAATGACAGCAAACGTTATCGAATCCATTAATGGGTTGTTCTGTCTAATGTAAATTCTATCTATTTTCAAAATTGTGTTTTTAGGAAGGGATATTGAGTTCGAAACATTTACTGCTTCAGATCCAAGGTAGGACTTAAGGAAGTTTTCATTTCTTCTTTCATTGATAACATTAAATGTAGTTTGGGATGCTAGCTTGATAGCATCCCCGATAGTTGGTATATAAAAAATCATCTTTAATCTCCATTTTTAGAAATTATAACAATGATTATCTAAATTATATACTAGCAATATCTCAATGAATTATATATTTTTTGAGCGTTGATCTCTCCAACACCTTTCAGCTTTTTCAAATCCAATAAAGACATTTTACTAAGTTCTACAATAGATATTCCTTCTCTTAAAAGGTGTGTAGCAGTCGTATGAGATATTCCTGGTATGTTCAAAAGCATCTTATAAAGATGATAGTTACTTGATTCACGCGATTCAATATTACAACGTGAAGGCACTACTTTGTAGTAGAGTTCTTGTTCAAGAAACCCCTGAGCTAACTTTGCAACCAAATACGCCGTATGATGCTTATTATAAGCCTGCAAGATGTGTTGATTATGGATCGCCGTTATGTAGTTAACCACACCATCTGTTTGCTTCGTTTCAGGGAAGGCATTATAAAGGCTTCTTTTCCCTTCTTGTTCCGATTCAATTATCCAGACAATTTTTGTCTCTTTATCACCGCGAGCGAACCTGAAATCAGATAACCTTTCAACTTGATCGTGAAAGTGCTTGGATACGGTGCTATTGTAAAGATCAGTAACTGTCTTCCTCTCTATAACCATTAATCTTTCATTTAGGTGTGAACCTATATGAATGTCACCAATACTAAGAACTGTTTGCTCGATTTGATTTATGGAAATTCTTTCGACCAGATCTCTTAACTCTTTAGGTTCTCTTGTGTCTATAAGCAAGTATGAATTCATTTTTGTGCTCTTTTTAAATGGAGCACTTTCGATATCCCACTTATAGGTTTGACTGCCTAGTTCAAAAGGCTCTCTGGTATCAATTAGAGAGCTTATAATGCTTGAGATATCTCTACCTTTGGATTTTATCTTTTCGTGAGATGTCTGCTTCTTAATCACTTGCAGACCCCTATTTTCAAGCTCATTCGCTAAGGCTTCAAGATCTCTATACTTTGAGAGTTTGATTGGATTGCTTTCATATGAAGTATCTGTAATGCCTTTAAGATACACATAATCACCATCAAGGACTATCTTGAACTTAACTCCGTCTTTATCAACCTCAATCTCGCCTCGTTCCAACTTAATTACACCTAAATAGATAAATGTCAAAAATTATAGTTTAACAAATTGAATTTAAAAATGAAAAATAAAAAGCCGAATCGCAAGATTCGGCTTAGGGGCTAAACTGAAAATGGATATTCAATTGGGTCGTAATGTTCGTAACCTTCAACTACAAAGTCATCCACTGTTACCCATGTTTCTAGATCCTTCAGTGTTTTGATATCAGGATTAATGATTAACTTAGGTTGCTCCAAAGGCTCCCTTTTTAACTGCACATCTTTCATCAGATCAAACTGATTTTCGTAAATATGGCAGTTAACTAGCTTATGGAATCCCTTACCTGGTTTGTGACCCGTAATTTGAGCCATGACAGCTAGAAACACATAGACTTGCTGCATGTTTGCTACCAGTCCCAGCGGCACATCTACCGACCTTGACGTACTGTTCAGGAACAACTCTCCATCCAATAATGAGAATTGATGCGAATGCATACAAGGTCTCAAACACCCCATATGGAATTCACCTGGATTGAAAAATGTGATGATCTCACCTCTATTATCAATTCCATTTTTTAAATGATTGACTACGTTTTCTAATTGGTCTATACTAGTCCCATCAGGGGTCTTCCAGCCACGAGCTTGAACTCCATAGATCCTACCGCAATCATCGGTGCCTTTTCTGTGTGGATTCTTTAGCCAAGCCTCATTTTCATTAGCGTTTGCATCCCAAGAGCGTGTTCCCAATTTTCTAAAGTCAGCAGCATTACTGTATCCACGAATATAACCAAGCAGTTCCGCTATCGCTAATTTTATCGGACTTTTTCTTGTTGTTACTAATGGGTATTTTCCTTCATCAACATCATAAGTGAAGTCAGCGTTAATAACCGTTAGGCATCTTTCTCCTGTTCGATCATTTACTACCCATTTTCCTTGGTCAACAATTCGTTGACATAAATCCAAGTATTGTTTCATGAGTCTTTCTCATATTGTAATTTATTTATTGATTTAATAAGTTCATTTTTAAGTTCTTTTCTACGAATACCACCAACATGCAAAAATTCGCTTTTATCCTTATCAACTAGCAAGAGAGCAATGGCTTCTGGCTGTACTTCAAGGGATTCCGATTCTATCAAATCAGCAATTTCTCTTAGCCACCAGCATATCTGGCTCTTGCCTCGGATGTTTTTGGGTTTTGCAGGGAATCTTAGAACAGACATATGATCTCAAATCCAAGTATTTATTTCAATAATAAAAAGGCGACATCTCTGTCGCCTTTAGCATTTTCAATCTTGCTTTGCTAGAAACCTGCATCGGCTTCAATACGCTCATTAGCTTCTTTGGCATCAAAACCAATTGTACCAGTAAGAAGAGCTACGATACTTGTAATGGAGAGCAGACCCACACCAACAAGTAAACTAACTAAGCCGTTTTTAGCATGTCCTTGGTTTGGCTGCTTATTGTCTTTGTAGAACAAGAACAAACCAACACCAACTAGAACTAGACCTACCAAGTAGAAAAAGCTCATAATCATGCTTTTAATTGCTTGAATGTTACCTTCGATGTTTTTTGCTGCTTCACCAGCATCTTTTACACTCGCGAACGCTACGTCTGGAGCTAGCAGTGAAAAACCTGCCAATAAGCCCAAGCCAAGGTACATTCCATGCTTTCTTGTTAATTTCATGATATTTTCCTTTTTTATTATTTATTAATTTCTTTTGTTATTGATATGTATAGTCTTACTATACTTTGGACATTATATTTAATGATCTTTATTCGATCAACCATTATGTTAATTATTAAAATTTAATGTGATTAATAATTACCCTAATGATAAATAAAGGCATTTCAAATGATTCCACACTAACAACTGGTTTTGTCAAAGAAAATTTTGATTGTTTCTACAGCACTCCCAACTTAATGACCAGATTTTTTTAATCATATATTTAAATATACCTCTTTTCCTTCAGTGTAACATTGTGTATTATAGTAAACATTCAGGCGAGCTATCAGCTCGCCTTATCTAATTACAATAATTGTCATAATCATTTAGGTGTGTATATGGTTTGCGTAGAACAAAAAGGCAATAAAATAATCGACATTCAGCAAACTTTAGCAAAAGACTACACTAGAGAGACAAGTATTGAGCTTTTATTCCCAAAGAATTTTGAGATTGATGATGATAGTCGATTTGCAAATGGTTTCGATAGCTTTATTACTCAAAGCCGTAGATTCCATAAGGGTAACAGCATCAGTACTATGCTGCTTTATGTGAAACAGCTAGAAAAGAAAGATCTACCATTTGAAAAATTCAGTATTTCCATTAGCTTGTTCGCGTTTCTATTTAATGGTCAGCTAAAGAGCAGTTCGATTAATGAAACTGAAGAGGATTCATTAGAGAATTTCGACAATAGTATCGATTCTCTTAAAACTTTATTGAACTCATTTAGGGATTTCCCTATTGAGGATGAAACTAAGTTTGAAAAATTTAGAAGCGTAGATTTTGTTCTATCTTTCAAGTTTGAACAATTTCTACTAAAAAGCCTACTTACATTGCAGTCAATTAAAGATTCACAGGATCTTCGTGCAAAAGTTAACAATCTATGTCTTGAAGAGCAAAAACATCGAAAGGACAAGATGTATCACGAGAAAGTGGGTTCTATGGATCTTAAAACTGAAGATGTTGATAAGATCACTCGTCTCACAAATAAAATGGAAATGCAGGAGAGGATTACTGAACTACCTCTTAAGCTAAACACGACCACGACCAATGTAGGTACAAAGGAAAAGTATTTAGCTATTGCGCTATCCACTGGCATTATTATGATCCTGTTCGGATTTATAATGCTCCAGTTACGACTTATGGGGTTTGATACTGGCTTACAATTTGTTTTAGGTTTTGCATTTCTTTATGTTATCCGCGATGTATTTAAAGAAAGCATCAAATCACGGATTTATAAAAAAATCATGGAGCATAAACCAAGACAAAAGGCGATTCTTCATTATCCTGGTCAAACCAAGCCCATTGGCTATAGCCAGACATGGTGGTCTGAAGGTTTGTATCGCTCAGATAAAAAGCAGCGAGGTGATAATTCGATAACAATTAAAGAGCGCACAACTTTAAAGGATTTCGATTATTATGGGTTTAAGAAAATAAAAACAGACTTACAAATTGATTTGGCTGAAATCATGAAAACCATTCCAAGTGATGGCAGGGAGATTTATTTGTACACAGCCAATGATAAACCAAGTAAAACAAGAGTTCCGCGCAGAATCAGAGTTGAACTCAAGATTCACGAAAAGAAAACATATAAAGGTCATGAAGAGACGGTTACATCAAGATTCCGAATTTTGATTGATAGAAATAAGATTATTCGTATAGAACCTATAAACTATTAAGCCAAAGCCTAGCAATCGCTAGGCTTTCTTTTTTAAGTTAAAAAGGATTGACTTAATCGGTTTTGAACATATAATTTACACAAATTAACAAATAAAAATGGAACTATAATGAAAGAACTACTTAAAACTATATTCACAAAAGACAACGCTAAATCATTTATCCATCGTTTCAACGACAATCTGGATAAGGTTATTGCTTTTCGCGATTCCGTAGGAAAGAAGGCTTTAGTAGGTTTTCTTGTTGTTGCTTCGGGTATTGCTCTTAATCACTATGATATTTTGGGTGGTTTGGCGATTTTTGTTTCAGTTATTGCTGGGATCTATACCTTTTTCACTTTCGGTGTGTACATGGCATTCCATATTCTTGAGTTCTATGTAACAAGCAAAATCAACGCTGCTGTAGGTTCGGTTGTTAGAGTTGGGATAGTTGCTGATGAGCTTACTGACTATACCGTTGAAAAGTTCAGAGAGCAAAGAACACAAAACAACGCAAAATCAGAAGCATAAAAAAGCCCCAATCATGGCAAGGCATTACGGTATCGTGGCGCTAGTCCGTTGCCCATTTAATCAATAGCCCTTGTTACACATAGTAAGGGCTAATTTTTATATTGGACAAATTTTATCCTTCCATATCCTGCTTTTAATAAATAGAGTTAATAAAAAATGCTAGAAACTTTTTACTTTCTCTGTAATGTCTAGCGTCACTCTTTGTGGGTGTTCCCCATCTTCGATGTGCAACTTCTAACCCAAAAACAAAAAGAGGACTAAACGAGTCCTCTTCCTCTGAGCACCATGAAACCGCAATGCCTTGCGATCATGAGCTTTTTTCAATTATCACAACTCTTCTCTGTACATCTTCATTTCTTCTTCCGTTAATCCGAAAGCATCAATTAGTGTGTTAGCAAAGTTACCCTTTGGCAACCATTTACTAGGCTTGTATCTTTGATCAAGAAATCCCTTTACGTTACCTAGAGCTTCTTCATAGCTCTCAGCAGATGGGTCGTGAGATGTTTTCTTAGGGTCTTTCCCGCGAATAACCGCATACAAAATGTACATTTCGAACATGTGTGTGCTTTCTCTTTCATTTTCCTTTGCATTTACAAAGCCTTTAAATTGTGAAACGATTTCAAAAAATCTGTTTTTTTCTAGTGTTTTCATTGTATTGTTCTCTGCAATTGTTTTCGTAGTTGTAGCATTCATTTTATTATTCCAAAATTAATTAAATTCTTTAGATTTGATAGCAGTAATGTAAATAAGATCCCTTTCTTCTTGAGTGAGACCAAAAGCTTCATCAAGAACATAAGGTATTCTTCCCTCGAATGAATACTTAAAGCGGTATTCTTTTCCGTTCAGGTAGTCGTAAATATTTTTTTCGGCTTTTTTGTACTTTAAAGAGTTTACATTGTGAGTCGCCTTAGCAACCGATTTGCCTCGAATCAATGCGTTAAGAACGTACAACTCCATGCTGGATTCGCACTTATGACTCTTTGCTTTCTTTGCTATAGCTTTAAAGCTATCAACAATTTCTAGATATCTTTCTTTTGTAAATTTAGTTTTTAGTTCGGATTTAAATACATTTAGGTTGATATTTTTCATAATATTTCTCTCAATCATTTTATTAATTTTAGTTTTCCAAGGACGCGTTTAACCTGGCGTTTGGTACATGGACCTACACCGAGAGCTGTGACTATTGGACTTCCATCGAAGTATGGGGGATGCACATGTTGAGAATCAACAACTAATGCGCAAGGTACACCTAGCTTCTGGATTTCGTGATGGATTTTGTGGATATGTATTTCGTCGTTAGCCCAAAGACATACTTTTGAACCGCCAAATTCAGGGTTCTCGTAATCGTCTACAAGTGAGTTGCAGATTTCTTTGTTTCTAACACTATAATGAAAGGCGTGACCAATTTGAGAGCAAAGCTTTCCAGCATTCATCTCTAGGTCTTGTCTTGCTATTGCGTAGACATAAAGGTGCTCTTGATGAGCGGTTTTTGGAGCGTCCTCAGAGTTAGACTGAGTGCTTTTTTGAAGAGTTTCTGAACTTAGTTCAGTGCGGTCTGTCCGTGCGCAAGAGCTATCTGAATGGCATTGTCATGATTGTTTACCTACATATATAAAATTAAAAGGTGGTCTACAGAAGAATCGAGCTTCTTGAGAGCTTCGGTGATGCGAACCCCTCACTCCGAGATAGACCATTGGTGGCTTGCAGGGGTGTCGAACCCCTCTTCTAGATGGCTAGCGCACCCTCCAGAAATTCCCACGATCCAAGCCTTGGTGACTCGCAGGGGTGTCGAACCCCTCTTCTAGATGGCTAGCGCACCCTCCAGAAATTCCCACGATCCAAGTCAGTTGCCGCAGCGTTAGAAACCAAAATAAAGTTCTCGCATTTCACCTCAAAGAATAAGATTGGCTTTCCTTCGCTGCGAAAACAATATTATGAAATATAAAAAAGACTGTCAATGGGTATTTCGAATATTTTTATACATCATAATAATTATTTGTCTTTTATTATACCTTGATTTGGTGTAAGGTAATGATTCAATTAATCAAATAAAAGATTTCCAAAATGACACTTGAGCTTAATAAGACCATGATTATTATTGATGGTAATTCATTTTATCATCGTGCTTTCCACGCAGTCCCTGCTTTGAGCAACAAAGAAGGCTTCCCAACAAATGCCATTACTGGCTTCTGTAACATGGTGAACCGAGCAATTAATTCAATTTCTCCAGACAAAACGATTGTTGCATTCGATCATAGCGGAAAAACTTTCCGACACGATATGTATTCTGAGTACAAAGCGAATCGTGATAAGACCGACCCTGTCTTAAAGCAACAGGTTCAACCAATTAAAGATATTGTTGAGGCTTGGGGTCTACCTATTTTGTCCATCCCTGGTTATGAGGCCGATGACACTATCACAACTATGGCGGTTAAAGCATCGAAACTAGGTTACATGGTTTACATCCTGACATCTGATAAAGATATGTACCAAGGGATCAATGAACGAATCAACATTATTGATACGCAGCAGACCGAAAGAAGCACAAAGCTACTCGATGCCGCAATTGACAGAGAAGGTACATTTAAGAAGTTCGGTGTATACCCTGAGCAGATTATCGACTTCTTAGCGCTTCAAGGAGATAAATCAGATAACATCCCAGGCATTGATGGTTGCGGAGATAAGACCGCAGCAAAATGGATCGCAAAATACGGCAGTCTTGAAGGTGTTTTGGCTAATGCAGGAGAAATTGGTGGCAAGTCAGAAGAAAAAATCGAAGCCGCTAAGTCACACCTATCACTAAGCAAAGCCCTAGTTACTATCAACAGTGATGTCGATTTAGGAAAAGACGTAGAAGGATTTGTTGGTTGTCGTGACGAAGTCCGACTTTATGAGCTAACAACAAAGTACGGTCTTATGAATCTAAAGAAAGCGCTTGGACTTAAAAACCCAAATGCTGAAAGCATTGTTACTCAGTACACTACTGATGAAACGAAAATCCGCGAAATGCTGTTCAATAAGTCTAATTCGTCAATGCTAAATAAGCCTATCCAGATCGACTTCTTCAAGTGTGAAGAAGGTGTGCAAGATTTATTTAGTACACAAGGTAACAAGCACTTAGTATTTAAAATTAATGATGAGTATTTAGTGGTTGATGTTGAGCAGTACACAAATGAATTAGCCACATTAGCGAAAACGCTAATTGACAGCCATGACTTTGTGATTGTCAGCCGAAACGCTAAAGATGTACTAAAAACATTTGGGAGTTGTTATGACTCAATTGATGTGTTCCGATTAAAAGCACATGATGTCAATGTGTTACATTATGTCGCTGTCGGTGGTCAATCCAAGAAGCCATCAATAGAGTTTTTGAATAGCACATACTCTCATTTCAATCTCAATCCATTAAGAGAGAAGTACAAACTAAATACTACTAAAGCTGATTGGAACAAAGTACCATTCGAAGATGCAGCTTTGATTGTACTTGAGGAAATGCAGGTTAGCGCGAAAGTGTACGAAGAGTTGACCGAGCACTTAATGACTAAAGAGTATGCTGTTGACTCTAAGATCACACCTATTTTGGCATATATGGAGTTCATTGGGGCTAAAGTTAACCTAACGAACCTTAGAGCAATTGGTTCTGAGCTTAAGAGTCGCTTAACTACGTTAGAAGAGAAAATTTATAAAGAAGCTGGTAAGGAATTCAATATCAATTCACCAAAACAGGTGCAGGCTGTTCTATTTGAAGATTTAGAAATTCCATCAAAGAAAAAATCTACTGCTGAATCTGTACTTACTGATTTAATCGATAAGCATCCTATTATCCCAATGATACTTGAGCATCGTAGTGTATCTAAATTGTTGTCAACGTATGTTACAGGTATTGAGAAACGAGCTACCGAGAAAGGTAGAGTTCATACAACATATAATCAGGATGTTACATTAACTGGTCGATTGTCTTCTGAAGATCCAAACCTTCAGAATATCCCTATCAGATCGGAAGATGGGAAGCGCATTCGCTCAAGCTTTGACGCGAATACGGGGAATAAAATTCTTTCTATCGACTTTTCTCAAATTGAACTACGCATTCTAGCTCATCGAGCAAATGAAACTTTGTTTATCGATGTGTTCAATGAAGGAGGTGATATTCATGAAGCTACAGCGAAACAAATTGTTGAAACTGATGAAGTGGATGAATCGCAGAGACGAAGAGCAAAAACAGTCAATTTTGGTTTGATCTATGATATTTCAGCGAAAGGGTTAGCTAAACAACTTGGTATCGAGAAAAAAGCTGCTGAACAATTTATGGCTAAGTATTTCGAAAAATACGTATCAATCAAACCTTACTTTGAAGGTGAACTAGATTTTGCTAAAAGTAATGGATATGTAGAAACACTTGGTGGTCGAAAGATCAATGCAGGAGACTTAAACTCTCCAAACTCAATGGTTCGTTCACATGCCGAGAAATCAATCAAAAACGCAGGTATCCAAGCAACAGCATCGGAAGTGATTAAAGCGGCGATGATTGAAGTCTTTGACTATATCCTGAATGAAAGAAATGACATTAAACTCCTGATGCAAGTCCATGATGAACTAGTTTTTGAAGTTTCAGAAGCTAGACTCGAAGAAACTAAAGACACACTCAAAAAGTTGATGGAAGAAGCATACAGTAAGGTTTACGAGATCACCCTAAAGGTTCCGCTGGTGGCAGATGCCAACTCTGGTGAAAACTGGAACGAAGCGCACTAAAATCTAAAACGATAACTCACCAATTCTAACCCGATTGGTGAGTTTTTTTGTAAATGGTCACATGGTATAATTAATTAAATAATCTTCTTCTGGATAATAATAATGAACAGAGTTAACGCGTTACATGTGATAGTAGACGGGGTTTCAGCAAACTCATGTGTTATAAATGACATGTATGCTGGCAATAACACTCCTATATCACCTTTAGGAATATTTGATTTTCACACTCAAGAAATTGATGAATTTTCTTTTCAGGACTATGAAAGTAAAATTTATGAAAAGGAAGTTTATAGAATAAATGCAATTGACCTAGATTCTATTGAAACTTCATTTTTAAATTCTGTATATTACAAAACTGATATGGCAATCAGTGAAAAAAATATACTGGCTGGCTACAAATCTGGATTTATTGACATCATAAAAGATACGATACATCTAGAGTCAGATGGATGGTATAACAAAGATAATCAAAAGATTTGTGAGGCAAATGTAAGCGCTCATGAATTAAAAGAAATTTTATCTTGGTCAATACAGATCCTGCCTCATTTGGATACAGATACAATAAAAGAAATGGACAATAATGGCGTTGTTACATTCGACGGAAAGCCTATTGCATTCAAAACAGACTCAAATTGGACATTTGTCGAAAATGGGCGACAATTGTCTGGCGATGCTATGAGAGTTTTACATCACTCAGATTGCTCTTTCACATACTCAGAAGCCACTGATAACTTGGATCTATATCATGCTGTCACAATGAGTGAAGACGAGTATAACAAAAGTGGTACAAAATTTTTCGGTTATGTAAGTAGAGGTAACTCAAAGCAAGGTGATGGACTATATTTAACTGGGAGTCTAAATGAAGCCGTTCGTGTATATGGCAATCCAGAATCCTTTGAACGTAAAAGTCATGCATACGCAAATAAAGAAGAGCATTTAGTACACCAAACTCAACGAGGGGTTTTGCATAAATTCTCTGTCTCAAATGCAAATATATATGATGCGTCATTTGATAATAACTACCCTACTTTGCTAATGGACTCAAAACCATCACCCATTTTACTGAGAACTATTGCAAACAAATATGAAATTGAAGATAAAATCAAAGACATTGTTTTAGCTAAGACTAACTCAATGATTATTAATTCATCCAATCAATTTGATGTTTATCTAGCTATATATGAATTTGCAAATTCATTAGGTAGCTATTCTGGGAATCCAGATTCAAGAAACGTTGTTAAACAAGTATTTTCCGCGATGGGCTATGATGGAATTAAAGTTACCCCACCAAATAAAAAGAAACTAAACACAATAAATGAAATAGCATCTTTATATAAAGATTATTGTAGTGGTAGAACAACAGAAATATTTTATGACGGGTTAAAAATTAAGCCTTTTGTTGCTAAGCACATTGCAAGCTACGCGGTAAAAGTTAAAGACGCACAAATACCAAAAATGGAAAATTTTCATGTTATTGTGTTTTCACCCGATGATTTGTTATGCAAGATAAAAGAAAGCATCACTCTACCTAAGCACAAGAAGTACTTTGTAGAAAGAGGTGAAGGAGTGGAAGTTATTGATGATTTTTACGACTTGGAAAAAGGAAGTCTTGATAAATTATCCTTTAAACAGATAAAATCAATAACACATCAACGCGACAATGGTAATTTCGATAAGCCAGGAACTGAATTGACAATGTAATTAAAAGCCCTAGATGGGCTTTTTTAAGGTGTAAAATGATAACCATTAAGAAATACGGAAAAGCATTCACAAGCAAAGATGTTGAAAACTTAACGCAACATTTTAATGATCTATTTAACAATAATATTGATATTGGAATTTCTTTCCATGAAAAGGATGACAAGCCATATCATGCCATGACTCATATATACAATGATGATAATAGATTTAAGAGTGACTTTATAAACAGTGAATGTTCTAGTGAATCTATTATAGATGCTATTCAAATTTCTATCGAATCCCATTTGAAATATAGCTCTTGCAAACACAGCGAACTGAAACCGCACATAACAAAAGAAGGTGTCATCGTTACAAATGGTGTAATGGAGTGCTCAGAATGTGGAATGCTTACTCTTCCTTCAGTAGAAGATAGAAGTTCAGAGAGAAGAACAATACTTCTGTCCGCATTTGGAAGAGCTAAGGAGAGATACTATACGACATCATTTAACTGGAGTGGTATTTCTATACAGGGAGGTGATAACGGAGTTGTTATTTCAGCCTCTAAAGGTAAATCTTATGCTACTTCATTTTTCGAAGCGTTCCCCACCATACACAATGTTAAGACATTCATTAGAGGCGAAGGCTCTACCTTGGTTGAAGCTGAACAGGATGCATACGAAAAGTTAAATAAAAAAATGAAATGCAAAGAGCATGATTGGGTAAGAAATGATGGTCGAGTTGAAAGAAAAGATGGATATGCGACTTGTACAAAGTGCGCCTTATCTGGTCATGCTCTTGAACCTACTACCCAATGTACTATATGTAAATCACCAGCAAAATTGACGAATCTAGATAAGTTTTATTGTGATGCTCATTACAACGAGCTTTCTTTTGATGAACTATATGAAAATGATGTTAAGTTCAATACAGAAAGGTATGAAGATCCCGATTCGATAATATCCATTGAAACAGAAGACGAACTTAAAAGTGAAAACTTCGAGAGCTATTTGAGCAATAAATTTTATGTGCTGCTGAGAGATCAGTCCTTACAATCAGGAACCATGCTTTCTAAAGAAGAATCATTTTATCTCACAAGAACCTTTATTCAGATCGTCAAAAAACACATATACGAAATAAAAGGTTATGCAAACTTTAAAGAAATACCTGATATAAGTAGTCGAGAATTCAAAAACAACATGAAATTCTTAGAGAAAAATATGGTTGAATATTTCAATAAAAAATCAAAAAACGATGAAGCGGCATTTGCAACTTTGTTCTTTGGTTGGGTAAAATTTGCAGGAATCAAGAATTGAGGAATATAAAGTGATAACGATAGAAAATGGGCTAACATCAGATTACCCTATAACCAAACACGCCTTGTCAGTAATTCAGGAACAAGTTAACAAAAACCATAAAACAACTGAACGAATTAAGGTTGTCATTAATAATGATGACTTAAAGCTGGTTGAAGCGAGCATTCGATATGTCTCAGAGAATGATGGTAAAATTCCAGATTTTTGGGTTTCTAGTGAAAAGAATTTAATCTTGAGTCAAGCTGTTGAAGATGTTTTGTTTAAATACAAAAAATTTAGAAACTGTGATCACGAAAAGTTTGTACCTGCGATTTCGCAGGAAGGGCGAATCTTTTCTGATGGTACTTGCACATGCTCAAATTGTGGCATTACAACTACAGCGGGCTTTGGTGAGAAAATTGGCACTACCAATACATTTAAAGTTAACCTAGCATCAAGAAAGTACGAAACCAGGTATGATTGGGGAAAAACACACCTTCAAGCTGGCGAAAGCGGTATTGTTATATCAAGAGGAAAAGGTTCTTATATGACAGCGTTTTTTGAGGCATTCCCGAAGGTTAGCGGATTTGGAACTTTCATTCGTGGAGAAGGTAAAGATATCGATGAAGCTGAGAAGAATGCATGGGAAAAATTTCAGAAGCAACTAGCATGTGTGGAACATCACTGGAATAGAAAAGTGCATGGTAGCGTAAGAACAGACGGTTATGCTCAGTGTGAATGTTGTGGTTTACGAGCCACTGCTCTAGAACCAACAACCAAGTGCAGCAAATGTGAAAAAAATACAGCTAGAGAGTTTGGTGATGGGTTTTTATGTGATGATCACTTCTACGAGTTAACTTTCCAAGATTTCTTAAATGAAGAAAATCGGATAACTTTAGAATGGGATGATGAACTGAAGACAGAGAAGGAAATTCAGAACAAGAAGTTTGAAAATTTTGTTTGTGCTCATTTTATGGTCTCGCTTAAGGATGCGTTTATTGCTAACAATTACAGAGATGATAAGATAGATGATAAATTAATGAGATTTTCGATTCACTATTACAGCCAGTTCAAGAGACATGTGTTTGGAACAAGACCGTTTGAATATCTTCAAACAGTACCAGATACTGATAATCCCGATTTGATATCTAATTTGAAAATAATGCAAGACAATATAAGTGACATTGTCAAACAAGTTATGGATAAAGAGGAAAAGATCAGCTTCGAGCGACTTATCAATGGTCTGACTCCAATGCCTGGTTACATAAAACCTAAAGATAACGCTTGATGTTGTTTTTTATTTGTTTTATTATTTTGTCAATCCATTAAATTTAGAGAAAATATGTATTATCTAAAAGACATCTTCTAGTAATAGTTACTCACTAGGAGATATAAGATGGCAAATCGTCAACACACTGAGTTTTTTTGCAACCGCCCAGAGGCAAGAAAGAAATCGTATTTTGTTTATGAAGAACGAGTTACTAGTTTTTATGAATATGATGAAGATTTAGCTACTGGAGATGTCGAAATTGACAAAGTTCATTTTCGAAATTACAGCTACACTAACTACTTGGGCTTTAATCGCTCATATGGAAGAAAGCGTTCAGCTAAAGGCGTAATGCAGGATTTAAGAACCAGACTGGGTCATGCGTTAGACTACCCTGAGTACAACTTCAAGCGTAAGAGAGTTTGTAAGTCATACTGGGATATTGCCGATGGAGACAGCTATGCATACAAGCTCCAAAATAACTGGAAAGGCAACAGTAAAAGAAAACACCAGTGGATTGCGAAATAAAAAAACCGAGCCTAGCTCGGTTTTTTATTTATTCATTAAACTAAGTGTCTGAGTGCGTTTGGGTGAATTGACACGTTTTCACCACAGATCTCTTGAAGAGCGACATCTTCAATAGACAATTCATTTTTAGCTAGCAATGAATCAAATCGCGATTTAAGCAGTCTATCTTCAATGACCATTTTTACAAGCTCCGTTGCATTATTAAAGAGAGTACATTTATCTTCCTTAACAAGTTCAAACTTGTAATCCTCTATTCTGACTGGAATAAAGTTACCATGTGAAGACATACCCGAATAAGGATCTTGTATAGCTTGTGCTCTTAAGAAAAAAGTCTCAACACCCACCTGAACTGCAAACACAAACTTTGTTTCTTTTCTAACCTTAAACTTTTCCATTTTTTACCATATTTATCTTATGTATAAACTAAAAGTATTTTCCATAATTTTTGATTTTATTTCAATAAGTTTTGTTATAATACCGATGATTAGCTAAGAAATTTATCGACAACTTTTAGTAAAAAAGCAATCCAACCAAATCCTAAAATGGCTGAAATTAGCACATAAAATGCAAGTAATTTCCTTACATACAAAGTTTTGAAGTTCATTAGTATGTATGATGTAAGAATTGCATTCAAAATGATTGCTGAGAATGACACACCTATGGGTATGCTTTGAAGTAAAACTGTCACTTTAATACCAATATCATTATTTAAACTAAGATTAACAAAATGAATGAACCACATAAAGTAATTGCTAAACAATACTTACAGAAAATTAAAGCATTCAAAACCTACGAGTGCAATCCAGAAGACCCTATGAGTAATAGTCACCTGTCATGGATGCTTCATGTAATTAGTTGTGAAATTTATGACCCTGCACAAGAATCAGAAACCAAAATGAATCGTTGGCTTGGGTATGTACAAGGGGTAATGGTTGCGAAAGGAATGATCCAGGTCAATGAAGAAAGAGACAGAACTAGAGCTATTTTCAACGGCAAATAAAAACTAAGAAAAATCTCATAAATAAACTTAATGGCTCTTAAAACCAATTTCGTCCAGATGCCTTTGTAGAAAGAAAAACTCTGAAAAATGCTCAAACAGCCCTACATCTAAAGAGTTTATCTCAGATTTTTTCGTTCTTATTTTTAAGATGTCATAAAAAGTGAACAGCGAGCCTGAATCAATCATATTGAAATCGGAAATGTACATGTTTTTTATAAATTCTATTGCTTTAACCTCAGCACTAGGAAGCCCGTCAAGTTCCGCTGCAAGTATTTTTCTAAGTTTCACACTCGTTTCTACATAAAGATTGAATTCACATTCATAATCTTCATCGTTTATGAATTTTTCAGTATCTGGCTTGAGTTCAACAAAACCATTTTCAAAATTAAAGACTCTTTTAAAAGTGGCTTCTTTAATGTTCTCTATAAATCTAAGATTTTGGTCAATAATCTCAAATTCTATTAATGTATTGTTTGGAGTTCCAGTAGCGTACAAAACCTTACATTCCATATGAAAAATAAATAGATTGCATAACTCTACAGAAAGCTTTCCGTAGCGCTCAAGAAGCTTTGCCAAAGAATACCAATTCGCATGATTTCTGTTCATTTATCATTCCAATTCATAATTGATTTGGGTAACATACTATCAATATTAATTAATTGAGTAAATAAAAATGGAAAGTCTAGTAGATAACTCTAAAAAGAAAGTTCCATGCTTCATAGATGAATTTAGCTATTCAAAATCAGAGCAATCTGCATACTATAGAATGCGAATGCTGCTAACACTTACTAGCAACGGATGGAATGTTGGAGAGGCATTCAATGACCGCTATATGACCATCGTTGGTGGAAATTGCGCTTATTTAACGATGGAAAAAGACGGACAAACTCACACTAGTTATTCTGAGAGAGAGTCATCCATCTTTGATTCTGTTGAAAATATCTCATATTCGGCAAAAGAAGCTGAAAATATTCCTGCTCTTCATAGTTGCTTAGCAAGATTAAGAGAACGAGAATCAGAATACGAGAAACATAAAGAAACACATTGATATTGGAGAAACATAGTTTCTCCTTTTATCTGACAAGCCGAGGCTCATTTGACAGTCTTATGTCAAAATCTGAGGTGATGATGATTTGGTCTTCGCTAAATACTATGTAGCTATCTATACCCGTATCCTCTAGCTCATTTTTATAAATGATGCCATCAACGCCCATATCGAGGAATATTCTCTTTAGCTGAGAGTACTTTTCCTCTAGATTCGTCTGTGACATGATTTTATCAACCTGAGATGAATCTAATTTTGCCTCTCTAGCAATATCTAAAGGAGACCAAACACCAAGATCACTCATCCTAATGGGGTTCCGTAAAATCAAGTTTGCACGTTTAACAGCGGATTCTTTCACAAACTTGGCAGCACAAGATGCAACAAAGCGATCTTCTGTGGAAAGTATTTCTGCTCCATTAGCTAAAACATTGAATTGAGGCTTTTTACCAATATTAACAAGCATGGTTTTATACTTTTCAGTTATTGGAAGATTGATGTAGCTATCAATCTCATGCTTAAGTTCTTCATCTGACAATGAATTAATAACGTCTACTATTCCTGGCTTTGGGTGTTGTAGTCTTGGTATGATTATAGCTTTAGCTTTAACCCTTAGGTCTGTAGAATTTTCGTCGCCTGCTCTTATCCCAAATGGACTTTCAGAAGAAAACTCTTCTCTTTCAATTGATACATCCATTCTTGGAATGCTTTTTAGCCGCTTCAACGCGGCTGACTTTGTTCCAAAATGAAAACCAATATCAGATGAGTGCTCAAAGCTAGTGAAGAATTCATTAGTTCCGTGGTACACATTTCTAATATTCGCTAACTTACAATTTTCCTTCCATTTTTCAATGTAGTCATTGGCTATATTAGATAGGTTAAAATATATTATAGGGTTATCAGTATTACCACCTGCTATAAGATCATATCCCATGTCTTTAGCAAGCTCTTTTACTTCCTCTGATACCGCATTTTTTATGAATAAAACTTGTGGCGCTGTCACTTTATATCTCCATTTTTGCATGTATGCATTATACCATACCTGATTAAGTCTCGGTAAACCATTTACCTTCATTCTTAATGGTGTATTATGTGATAAAGAAAAACATCAAAAGGAAATTAAAATGAAATCATTATATATACACAGTAAGCTGTCAGAAGATAACGACTCAAAGCTATTAAAAAGCTCTTTTCATCAAACAACAAAAACAAACTAGAGAAGATAGATAGTGAAGAAAACTCTATTTATGTCTATAGCAAAACTCCAGAATCAAAATACAGGGCTATTTCGTATGCGCTATCAAAGTCGTATTCAAGGCAACTAGATGCGCACTTTATTCTAGATTTTGACACAGATACTGACTTATTGTTTTCAGTTGCATTAGCAGCGTCAAGAAACTGTTCTAACCCTAAGAATGTATATGTGTTTGATCATGCAATAAGCACCCCTTCTAAATCCCATAAAGTAAACATATCACCTTATGTATCATTTACTTCATTATTGCGTTCCGATAAATACTCAAAAACGACCAATCAATGGCTAGACTCATTTAATTCTTTACAAAGTGAGTTCCCTTGGCTTCTATCTGAGAATGAAGAAATTACGGATGTCGAGAAAATTGAGATATTCAAAAATTATTTAGTTCTCAAAAGTGAAAATTTATCATCTTCATACTTTAATGAAAGCAATGAATCATGGGGTGATACTTTAAATGAATCTAAATCAATATATTTAATACGAATGCCTTCATCACTAGAGAATCATGAAAGAAGAGATTTAATTAATCCAATGATTATTAACTTGATTGAAAGATTATCTAGAGTTAATGATTTGAAGATAGGATTAACTATTTATGGTTTTGAGAGAGTTAGAAACCTACATTTAGAAAAGTTAATCATTGATCTTCAGATTCAATCAAAAACATTTATTGAGTGTGATGTTGTGTTAAGCGATGAGGAATATAATCCAAGATTTTGTGATAGATTGATGGCAACCAGCCCAGAAATCCTTCTCGATAAAGTTGATGAGGTTCGTTTTATCAAAAATCTCAACGTACCATACTTATTCACACATAATTCTATTGTAAAGCTCGATAAAAACGCCAATGACACGGAAGAGTCAATGTATGATAAGAGCAAGATTAAAGAGTCAAAACTTCCTATATATGACCCTAGTAATGCATATCTAAAGTTATTGACACCTACAGATCAGAATGAAGTACTAGAGTTATAAGTTGAAGCCTTTAACCTGATGGTTAAAGGCTTTTTTATTAACAATGTAATTCCACTAGCTCATTCCATTCTGGATCACCATCAAACCAACCATTACCATCAAGTCCTAGCCCTGCCATATCTAGTTCATACAATATCTTACATGAAGAAATTTTGATTGCTTCCTCATCATCCAAGGATATCAGTTCGGATAAGTCTGTAGGGTTATCTGCCCATCCGTTTCCATAAACAGATAAACCTTCATCTTCCAAAAGATCATAAATTTTTTCGCTTATGACCTCTTTAGGCAGGTTATCTTCCGAGCTTTTTTTGATTAAATTTTCAACTTTACTTCTTAGACTCATCTTTATTAATCCTTGCGGTTACATCTTTGTATTTAACACAATATTTAACACCTGTTACTTTTTCGATCCATTGACCAACCTCTTCAGTACAGACTGGCGTATAAGCTGTTCTTCTATCCGCCTCTTTAAGTGGTTTAGAACCCTCATTGAGTTCCACACTCCAAACAATAGCTTGATTTATTCCTATTAACTCTTCTTTTGAATTATATACAGCGCCTCCAGACATTCCAGCCCAAACGGGTGCATTTGTTAATCCAACTGTACAGTTATTTACAGTCAAGTATTGTAAGAACTCTCCCTCGCTTTTAGCGGGGATAGCCAAAAAGCTTCCATACCCTTTGTGTGTAACTTTCTCTTCTTCATTCACTAGTTTGAATTTTACTGGAGTGTCAATTTCGCCTTTATCCTTAATTAGAGCAATATCGCACAACGGGTGTTCATATACATCATCAAACATTATAAAAAATGCGTTATGTTTTGCTGTCAGAAGCCAGTTTTCATCAATTCTTACTGCACTACCTTGCATTGCTAATACACCTGGCACACCCAAAAACTTAAGATCAACATTATCCATTTCTGTAGTTGGTGTAACTAAGCCATTACCTGCACAGCCTGTAAGCATAAGACTTGAAATGAGAGGTATAGTATTTATTACATTTCTTATTCTTTTATTAATTTTCATAACCAGACTTTTTATTGTTTATTTTTAATCCGATTATATTCGTAAAATCTCATATTAAAAGCTTTTTCTTGTTATTTTTTAATCGCTTAAATATTATCTGGATAATATCCTTTCATGCTTTTAACTGAACCCTTTATTTTCAACAAGTTATTTGGTAAGTTAGAATTCTAAATAAAAAAATGAGCTAAACAATGCGACGAAAACGTAAAAAGAACTTTCCTCTTTCAGGTGGTTATTATATTAATAAAGAAAATGATTCTAAGTTTAAGGTCAGAACCGTACTCTTCCACAAGTTATATAGTGTGTTTATCGACAACAACAAGATCCGCATAGAAGAAACGCTAACTGACGGAACCATAGACCATGTTGGTGAATTTACAACTTCAGATTTTCTCAATCAGCTAACACCTTCAATCCCAATTGAGTCTTCCTTCAATAATCCTCAAATTACAATGGCAGTACACCTTGCTATTCATGGAATCCTGAGCGGTAAAGACTCACCTGAACGCATTGATGGTTGGGTATGAAAAAGCCGCTCTAAGAGCGGCTCAAATCCAATAGCTTACGCTTTTTCATTGTAGAGTTTTCTTGATATTCCATCGGGAAACTGAGAAAGGAAAATAGACTCTTCTTCAGCAACTTTACATAACCCAAGCTCATGCTGAGTACTGAGGAACTCATCAGGATCGTACTTTAAAACGTGTGTTAACGGTGTATAGTGGTATGACTTTTCACCCTTAATGATGCCAACAGCATGAGTTCTTTCAATATTCATATCCTGAACATCCACCACCGCAACTTGAGGAAGAAATTGTCTGTTGTGAGCATGATCATTGAACTCAATTTTGAATTCATGTCCTTTATTGATGCTCTGTACGTGGTAAACAACAATGTCCTTTCGTGTAAACATTAAGTCTGAAAGGCTTAGATACGAACTTTCTAGATGTACGAGTGTTCCATACGCATAACGTAAATCTGGATTATTCAACCTAATCGTTATCGAACGGTTTTTCTCATCAATATTTGAGACCAAAAAAAGGTTAGGAATCTCATAATTGTCTGCATAATTAATGATTTCTTCTGAGGCTTCTTTTAGACGATCAATAGATTCGTCAACAGCGGGATACCAGGATATCATTTCGATATACTTCAGGATTTCACCTTTAGCACTGTTATCAATTTCCCCAAGTAGCGTTCTCTTGATCGAGTCCCTAATGTTGCGCCATTCTGAATTGGATTCCGCACAAAAACAGTCCATGAAAATTGGGGTTTCATGCTTTTTAGCATCAGTACTCAAATCGTTGAACGTTCCAAATTTCAAGCCAACAGCAATACGATCTTGCAACTCATTTAACTTTAGGGATAACAATGGTTCATATTGATGAAATTTGATTGCTTTTCTAAGTAGTTGAATACCACGTTTCAATGCAGGGATTTGAGAAGTTGAGTAGGATTTACGCATTTCAATACCTTTTAACTATGCGCGGCATTTTGATTTATACAGTTGCTAAGGAAACCGAAAGCCGCTAAATAAAAGATATAAAACGACCATTTAATGAACTTTGTATTCGCTATCATTTACTGACACCTTAACGCTAGACTTGTTCTAAAGCCTGTGATCATAATATAATGTAACAATCAAAAGTCAACACAAAGAAAGAATAAAATGAATGAAATCAAGAGGATTATTGATGAATTTGGGAATAACCAATCAATTTCATTACGAAAATTAGAATTAATCTTATACTTATATGATTGGTATTCATGCTTAAAAAACGGGGTTAAGCGCACCGATATTGAGTGGGAATATGAGCATGGCAGTATTAAATCAAACCTAAAAGATGTATTACTTCGAAGTTGTTTAGGCGCTCAATTCACTATTAGGATTTACTCCGAATTGAGTAAGCTTGGTACAGTCTCATATGTAGAACTTGGAACTAGCGAAAACACTGCTGAATTTGACAACGTTCTTTATTATTTGTCGCAAAAATTAAAACACGCACTATTCAATGATATTGTTCATCTTGTAGAAAGTTCATACCCACTAAACTCCCCAACAATATATAAGAAGTTAAATCTACCCTTGTTGGCATCAGAGTTTAGAAAGACTATCAAGCCTGCATAGAGCAGGCTTGTTATATCAAAAATGTGAAATTAGTGTTCTTGTCCGCATGGGCAAGAGTACCATTCCGCTTTATCTGGAGTCATATCATGCTCATAGATCGTATCCAGCATTCTCCTGACGGTCAAAGTCCTTTGCCAAGTCAGAAAATAGTTTTTTAGCTTCTTGACCAGATTCGGCAAGTCTTTTAACAGTATCGACATTTTTCATTATCTAATCCTTAGCTATTTTTCAATTCAGGAGGGAGATTCGCTATGACAGCTTGTTCTCTTCCATGTACGGTGCTCAGATCAAACTTCGGTCTTTTTGAAAGTTCCGCAATTTGATCCTGTTGAATACAGTACAGCTCTGCAAGCTCTTTTACAATATCCTCAAGATTTTCTGATTTCAATTGACAATTCAATGAGTTGTCTTCAGCTCTTGAGATCGTTATTTTGTCTGTGTTTAAAACTATGCTCTGTGATTTTGAGATTGTAATTGAAGACATTTATTACCCCTTAATTATTTATGCTTTCTACGTTTTTTAGTTCCTGGTCTTGTTTTGAATGATTTACCATCAAAACCTTTTGCATCTCTCAAGTGCTCATCTGCAATTTGAATAATTTCTTCCTGAGTTGAACCTAGAACTCCACAGCAAAACATCTCAATCTCTTGGTAAGCCTGCTGAGGGTAAAATTGCTTTTGGAATTGTAGTAATCTCAGGTTTGTATTGGTTTCAATATTCAATGAGCATGACTGGAAATTATAGTTAATTCGATGTACTTTTAGGTATGGCGTATTGTAGTTTACAAGCAATTGGCGATAAAAATCACTATCATTTGTAGGTTTAAAAGCATTGAAAATTCGCTCAATGATGTCAAACCAATATGCTTCACCATAATCTGTGTCCTTGAAAGCGCCTAGATTGCTCATATTGGTGATAAATCGCTTTGCCGATACAGCATCGTAAAAGGTTAGATAAGGCATTTCTCGCTCTGATTTAACGCCATTTAGCGACATGTATTCAATGACCTTTTCTAATCCAGTTCTAGTAGTATTGAATTGATGGAATGCTTCACTACAGAATGTGATTAAAGGGTAATTCTTTCCACAAAAAATCAAAACTCCAACTTCAATAAATGGATCTGAGTATCTAGTACCCCAAGTATTACGTCTTGAGATGTCGCGGAAAATTTTCCTAAGTTCCTTTGCTTCAAGTTGCAGTAACTTGTCGATTACTTCAATCGCTGAAACTTCCTGTAGCAGGTGCGTTTTCTTATTACGTGCAAAGACGTAGTTATCATCTGACTGACCAAAAGCTGTACAAGAGTCGTAATAATCACTATCTTTAGAAATAATTTTCATTTTCACATTCCTTATTTATTGTTCTTATTATACACATCGAATGCTGGTCGTCAATTTTTTTACAAATAAAAACCCTCTTGTTTTAAGAGGGTTTGATGTTTATTTCTCTATCTTAAAAGGAACTTTTAGAGACTTTGCTGTTTGAGCAACATGAGAAAGCGGAGTTCCATTTCTCACTATGATTGCAGAAGCGTTCATGCAATCCATCATATATGAGATAGGTATAAAATCATCTTTAATCACTGCCTTTGCCTGATCATTTTCTGAAAGCATTAAGAACTCATCAACAGAATATGTTTCACCAGAAAATGAACCTTCTACTACGACTATCATTTCATTCATATTATTAGTTTCAGTGGTATCTTCAATGAAGATTTTTTCATCCAGTTGTGAAATTGTACTACCAGCTACTCGACTAATATCTGTAAACTCTGAGCAAAGTTCATTTCTCAGCCTAATCAAAGCAATAGATACGATTAAGTGCAATACATCTTTATATGTTGTGGAACTCAAGTTACTATTTTCTGTACTTACTTGTACAGGCTTATCAGCGAGATCATATCCTGGCAATTCACCAAACTTAGAAACCGCACTGGTAACGCAATTCAGTATGATACTGTCGCGAACTGTTTCAAAGAGTATACTGCTACCACTAAAGTACAAAGTTATGATTGGATCAATAATCTGTTTAATCAAATTAACCTTAGCATTTATAGTGATCGAGTTAGACAGGTCAATTTCAGACAATTCTTTAGTGATCGCGACAAGACGGGTTTGTGTCGCAATATAGCTTAAACTTTGGTTAGGCTCGACAACCTTAAGCATGGACATGCTTCCCTTTGCCAAGACAATCCTACCTTCACTCAGGCTGCTCAATACAGATGTTCCTAAAATAGAAGAACTCTCATTAAATACAACAGAGTATCGACCATTCAATGCATTACGCGTCTGTTCGTGAGAATATTCTACACATTGATGTCTAACTTGAAAAATCTCAATTTTTCCAAATCTGGTAATGCCAAATTCAACTATTACTGGAACACCTTCAATAGCTTCGATTTCTTTCAGTTTTTTGAGTAATCTAGCCTTTGTAATTTTTGAATCTGACCAATTCTTGCAGTTACCTTCCCTATCTATTTCATAGTAAGAGCTAGAAGTTCCCAGCGTAACCGAATCATTAGCGCCCAAGGATATGCCAACTAACCCTATGTTTGTACCAATTGACTGCATTACACCTTTCAGTGTTGTCTCCACATATGGAACGAGCCAGAATTGGATATCATCTTGCTTTAGCAAGATGTTTGCATCCTTAATTGCGGCTTCATAGACTTGCATTGCGTCTTCTTTTCCGCTTATCAAGTAACTTTCAAATTTTCCAGAAACGTCCATTTCTTCTTTAGTTAAATGATTAGATCTCAACAGATATTTTTTGTTTTTTACATGTCGAAGTAAGTCCTCCTTGTTTTCAATTATCCAGCCAGCTTTACAGTTTGTAAGATGCTTTACTGTTAAAAGATATTTCTCACCAATACGAGCCTTATCTTCTTTAATTTTCTTACAGCTAAATGCAATGGCAAGAACACCACCTATTGAATAGAATGAAAGCACGTAATTAATCATACTACTTACACTTATGAAGCTATAAGCTAGCCAGTACGCGATCAGAGAAAATATCGCATATTTGCACTTATCTGTGGTCACATAAATGTACGTTGCTAACAGCGGTGCAGCAAATAACACACCAAAAATCTCTAAATCTATCAACTTGGGATTCAAGTGGAAAAAGTTGACAAGAATGTATGAAATTACAATAAAACCAATACTTGATGTTTTAGAAACATTTCCGTTTTTAGAGACCGATAAAGCACCAAAAATCAGGCTAACAACTATCAACGCATAAATATTAATCTCTCTGTCTTTATCTAAAAACTCATAGTTTATAACTGATAGTAGTTTAGTTAACGGTTGAAGAATATTGTCATCGTAACTAGCTATATGCTCACCATTTATAACTGACCTTTCAAATGCTCCAAAGTACATAGAGTAATGGTAAGTGAATCCTTTGAATTTAAATCCGTTGTCAGCAAGATTCTTAGCTAAAAGTTTTCCTAATAATGAACTGAACAGATCATGCGAGGCTATAACCAATTTATCATTTTTGTATCTTTTCAATGGTTCAAGGTTAACTAGCAAAGAACCATTTAAACTGAAAATGTTTAGTTTCGATGCGTTGATAGAATTGTCTCTACCCATTGTGTCAACGCATTGCTCAGTAAAACAAATGTAAGTAAAATAATCAAAATTGCTATAGCTTCTAGCATGAATCTCTATAGGTGAATAATATCTATTTTCATTTATATGTGATTTCGTTACAACAGGGTCATCACTTCTTAATGAAATTTCACGGATTAATTCAGAATTGCTTGTAACATAAAAATCCTTAACCCCTGATTGCTCAGAAAGGATATTCAGTAAACCATTCTTATAATTGTAAAAACTCTCAGAGCTTGAAAAGTTATCATTTTTATTTATTAGAACAATCGTTTTTTTGTTTCGATTAATCTTGGTATATATTGAAGACCAGTATTTATCTCCATACGCGTAAGCTAGATCTACATCTAAATAAATCATATCTTCTTTATATATCTGAGAAATAGAAGAAATGAATCGAGAGGCTACAATAATATTAAAATCATCGAGAAGCTTTGCTCTTCTCGCATTAAATTTCTCAATAATCGGAAAATCATAATCTTCAAAGTCATATTCTCTGAAATTTTTGACGCAAGTTTTTTGCTCACAATTAAATGTTGCCAACTCAGGCTTAACTAACATAACCTTGGTATTTGTATTCTTAGCCACCTTCTCACTGAAATCGAGTAAGGTTTGATAGGAATGCGATCTTAATAATACATAGTCAAACTTATTAGCATTAATGTAATCAATAGCTTTGTTGTACTCAGCGTAACCATATGTATTATTGTTATTTAAGTAAATATTTCGGACATCTTGAATTTTTATTAAGCTTACTCGCTTACCAGAGTTGATGACTTCAGGAACCATTGCAATAGGTAAGAATCTGTCGGAGTTGATTTGAACACTTTCACTTGATTCGAAATATGTTTGCTTTAAGCTGAATTTTTCTACTCTATGATCGACTACGTTTTCAAAGATGAAATACGTAAGTAGCACCAACATTCCAACCATTGCAAAAAGCATGTGTTTCTTATTTCTTATACCCACCCCACCAGAAACAATAGCAAGAAGTATTGGAACTAAATAGCCAATGCTGTTGATCGCCATAATCGGAAATGCGGAAGCGTTAAAGCTTACTGCCAATAGAGAGCTTCCTGCAATGACGTTGCGTAAGATTGTATTCATAAGTTTATAATTTATTTATTGATATTTAAATAGGAATTCATCGAAATATAACACGAAAATTCATAAAAAAAGAGGGCATAAAGCCCTCAATATCAATATTATCTTTTGTCTGCTTACTTTTTCTTTCTGCGACTGTAAGCAGTGGCTCCTAAAGCAATCAGAACACCTAGACCAAAACTACCACCAGATTTATCTCCTGAATCACCATTACCGTCTGTAGCATTGTCGTCATCATCACCGACAAAGTCTGGGTCTTCTCCTGAGTTACCACCCACTTCACCCTTGTCAGTGTATGAAGGCATATTCTCATCAGCAAGAGGATCATAGCTAAACACGGTCATTTGAGCTAATTGGTTAACTACATATTCTTCACCAATCTCAGCAGTGATTGTGTTTTTAATCCAGTCTACATAGTCAGCAATATTAGTAAATTCAGAGTAGTTATTGTTGTCACAGTTATCCTTACCGATAGAGGCAATGCCAGCTAGTCGCAGACCTTTGTTGTTATCCCCTGCATTATTTGGGTTTTTCCAAATTAGTGGAGCGCCAAGATCTCCGTAACACATGCCTTGTGTGTATTCAGGATGTGGGGTAGTACCACAATGTGTCAAGCGAGTATTGTAACCATCACACTTATCATTTGGCACACCAGATAGGTAATCACGCTTTAAAGCGCCATCTAGCGAGCCTTGATAACCAGTTGTTACAAACAACGGTAAACGTTCCTGGTTCTCTACCCAGAAATCTGATTTTTGCTGCGTTAAAACATTTTCATCTTCGTCAGCGGTCATTAATTGAATTACACCGTTCATTGGGAAGCTGCTTTCATTGAACTTGACCAGTGCAATATCGTTTGCATCAGCAGGGTTTCCAGTAGCGCTTGAGTGTACGAAGAACTTATCGATATTTAGTGTTGCTAGACCTTCACCATCATAATCTGGGAATGATACTTGCGCACTTTCGATGTCATTCTTATCAAGACCCTTTGACACATCAAAGAAACACTGAGCAGAAGTTACAGCCCACTGAGTGTCAATGATTGCACCGCCACATACTTTTGCTTCTTCAACGCCATTCATTGTAGTGATTACCTTAACTTGCCAAGGGTAATTACTTTCAAGAACTTCAACACCGCCAGTAGTGACTTGTTCTGTTCCATTAGTGGTGCTTGCTAAAGCAAGAGGGCTTGATACAGCAGTCATTGCAAGAATAGCAGATAGTAACTTTTTACTTTTCATAAAAACTCCGTTATGGCGTTAAAGCCTTGATAAACTAATTAAAATCAGAATGTTAATCACTTTGTATGTTTTGAATTATACACTTGCAGGATTAAGTGTCAATAATATTTACTGAAATAAAATCGATTTCAAAAGTTAATTTGATTTGAATCAATTTCTTGTTTGGTTGCTAACTTTATATTTTATTTTATTAACTATTTTATAGCGGCATGTTACAATATTATAAAAATAATATTGGAAACGGCAATGAACGTCACAAATCGCTTACAAACTGATTTTTCAGGTTTTTTTGATGAAATAAGTGAGTCACACATTAGACTAAGAAGTGGCCTAGAAATAAAACTTACTGATTCGGTACGGAAGTCCTTTGAGGATATTTTTAATTCAAATTCTAAAATGGAAAAGGTCAAAACCATTCTGAATATGGAGAAAGTCACTTATCCCGATGGAAATCCATTCGTAAACGGTGAAGACAGACTCTTAGTTCCATTGAGCAGTAAATCTAAACTAAAAGAGATAACAACACACTCTCCAGAATCCGTAATAGGCTATATAGCCACAGATGATTGGAGCAACAACGATTTAGAATGCGCCTATGTGTATGACAACAACCTGGATACCCTAGTCCATCAACGCAGATTTGATATGCTGGGGGGAGTACAAACTGTTGACGCATACCTTAACACCCCAACGACAGTGGGTAAAATAGCATTTACCAATGATTTAGTCTCAATGGAAGACAAGCTTAATATCTTTAACTCGTCACTTCCTGACCCAATACCTAACTTCAAGATTGGAGATGTTTTTGTAATGCCTCTAAGGGATGGGTACAGAACTGAGGTAACAAAACAATCTAAATTCTACCCAAAAGCGCCAAGTGCTCCATCTAAATCTAATGAGCCTAAGCGAAATTAATTTAGGTGGTGGTGAAAGGC
>NZ_JAWOTX010000026.1:0-81836 GCF_033339115.1 Vibrio sp. 947
TCAGAAGTGAAACGAAATAGCGCCGATGGTAGTGTGGGGCTTCCCCATGTGAGAGTAGGACATCGCCAGGCTTTAAATTTAAGAAGCCCGCTCGAAAGAGCGGGCTTTTTTGCATCTATAGAGTTTTAAAATTAGCTCACTTTATACCTAAAAAGTGTTCATCTAAGGTGCGATATACTTGCTCTCTGCAACCTTCCAAAAGGCTTTAACAAGCGGATTCTCCAGCTGAGTTTTGTTGCAGCAAACACCAAGTTTAAAAGGTTTAATTGGTAAGACTTTTAAACGATTTATCTTTTCTCTTACCGGACTGTTGTTGATTACAACATCAGGTGCGATACCTACTCCACACCCCAATGCAACCATACTTACGATGGCTTCATGTCCGGAGGTTTGTGCGTAGATCTTTGGCTTTATTTTCATTTGTTTGAGCCAAGTATTGGCCCTGTCCCTTGCCGTTCCTGCTTCTGGGAGTATGAATGGAATGACCGACCAGTCTGGTTTTTCTTTTTGTAGCTCTTCAGCAAACGCACTAACCCCAACAGGTACGATGACAGAAAGTGGGATTTCACTGATCGTTTCAAATGCGATTTTATTTGGCATCTGTTCTGACTTGGCTGATATGGCAATATCGGCTTCATCTGCTAGTATTTTGTCGATCGCTTGAGCTGGATCGCCGGTTGATAGTTTGAATTCAATGAAAGGGTTCTGAATACGAAAGTCAGATATTAGCTCCGGCAGATGGCTGTAGCTTGCAGTAACAGAACAAAAGAGACGGATTTCTCCTTTCAATTCATCCTCGGTTCCCTTCAGGTGACTCTGATACTGCTGCCATTCGCCAAGAATCTTTAAGGCGACTGGGACTAGCTTTTTACCTTGGATAGTTAAATCAACGCTACGGTTGTCGCGTAAAAACAATTGTTGGCTGGTTTCCTCCTCTAATTTTTGTATCTGTCGGCTTAAGGCTGAAGGGCTAATATGCATTGCCGCTGCGGTCTTGGCGAAACTTTTACTCTCACAGAGATGAATGAAAAGTTGCAGGCTTTTGATATTCATTAAATTTTCATTTCCATGTTGCATAAATTGCAATAACTAATTGTGAATATATCACTTTAAGCAATCTCATGTCTGTTTTAGTATGAAGTTATTCGGTAAGGCAATTACTGACCTCAATGGAAGAATCTCAAAGGAGCACCCAGATGGCTAATTATTTCAATACCCTAAACTTGCGCGAGCAGTTGGACCAATTAGGTCGTTGTCGTTTTATGGACCGCAGTGAGTTCGCTTCAGAAGCGGATTATCTGAAAGGTAAGAAAGTAGTCATTGTAGGTTGTGGTGCTCAAGGTCTTAACCAAGGTCTGAACATGCGCGACTCTGGTCTAGACGTTGCTTATGCGCTTCGCCAAGCCGCGATTGATGAGCAACGCCAGTCATTCAAAAACGCAAAAGACAACGGTTTTGAGGTAGGTAGCTACGAAACGCTAATTCCACAAGCTGATCTAGTAGTAAACCTTACTCCAGATAAGCAGCACACAAACGTTGTTGAGACGGTAATGCCGTTAATGAAAGAAGGCGCAGCACTAGGTTACTCTCACGGTTTCAACGTTGTTGAAGAAGGCATGCAAATCCGTAAAGACCTAACGGTAGTAATGGTTGCACCTAAATGTCCAGGTACGGAAGTTCGTGAAGAATACAAGCGCGGTTTCGGTGTACCGACTCTTATCGCTGTTCACCCAGAGAACGACCCAAAAGGTGAAGGTTGGGATATCGCGAAAGCTTGGGCTGCTGCAACCGGTGGTCACCGTGCTGGCTGTCTAGAGTCTTCTTTTGTTGCTGAGGTGAAATCTGACCTAATGGGTGAGCAAACTATCCTTTGTGGCATGCTACAGGCTGGCTCTATCGTGTGTTACGAGAAGATGATTGCTGATGGTATCGATCCTGGCTACGCTGGTAAGCTTCTTCAATACGGTTGGGAAACCATCACTGAAGCACTGAAGTTTGGTGGTATCACTCACATGATGGATCGCCTAACTAACCCTGCAAAAGTGAAAGCATTTGAGCTTTCTGAAGAGCTAAAAGAACTTATGCGTCCGCTATACAACAAGCACATGGATGACATCATCACCGGTCACTTCTCTAGCACTATGATGGCTGACTGGGCAAACGACGATGCAAATCTACTAGGCTGGCGTGCAGAAACAGGTGAAACTGCTTTCGAAAACTACCCAGAAACTGACGTAGAAATCTCTGAGCAAGAGTACTTCGATAACGGTATCTTGATGGTTGCTATGGTTCGTGCGGGTGTTGAGCTAGCATTCGAAGCGATGACGGCATCTGGCATCATCGATGAGTCTGCTTACTACGAGTCTCTACACGAGCTGCCACTTATCGCAAACACTATCGCACGTAAGCGTTTATACGAGATGAACGTGGTTATCTCAGACACTGCGGAATACGGTAACTACCTGTTCGCTAACGTAGCAACGCCGCTTCTACGTGAGAAGTTTATGCCAGCCGTAAATACTGACGTAATTGGTAAAGGTTTAGGTGAAACGTCTAACCAAGTGGATAACGCGACTCTTATCGCTGTGAATGAAACAATCCGTAACCACCCTGTAGAGTACATCGGTGAAGAGCTACGTGGTTACATGACTGATATGAAGCGTATCGCGGTGGGCGGCTAAATGACTGGCCTTAAGGCTCCATTTCGGTGTCGAAGGTGCTCGTTTACTATCGTAAAGTCCGCGCCTTCTCCTAGAAATGAAACCTTAATACAGCGTAATTTACTTAGTCTCAAGTAACGCAGTAGATAAACTCCAGGCAGACTGGAGTGATAAATACAAAATAAAACACAACATCTAATCAAAAGGCTTGGTCGCCGTTGACCAAGCCTTTTTGTTTTTAGCCGATTTATCTGCGCGCCGATAAGAAAAACGCTCCTTTGTGAGGAGCGCTTTGATACTTATTTTTCAGCAAGCTTTTCTTCAAGTTGTGCCAACTTCTGTTCCATTTCTGTTAGCTTTTGACGTGTACGTAGTAAAACTTGAGTTTGAACATCAAACTCTTCGCGACTTACAACATCTAGCTTGTTTAGCTGGCCTTGGATTACTTGACGAACTTTCTGATCGACATCAGAGCCCAACTCTTTTACAGGTTGAGGCATTGAGTCGTGAATCTGTTTAGCAATTTGCTCTAATTTCTTTGGGTCAAACATAGTGGCTAAAACTCCTTTTGATTTGTCCTCATTTTAAGTAAATGATACGTGAAAGTCGCCATTTAGATGGCAAAAAAGAGAGCGGCAATAAAAAAGGCCACCGAAGTGACCTTTTTGAATGCCTTAATAGCTTATCTGTTATCCGCTAATTCACGATGAGCTGCTTTCGCTTCGTCAACTCGCGCTAACTTCTCCAAGTCTTTGTCTTCAACAAATACTGGCAGAGGTTTGTGTTTTTCAGCTAGGTAGCTGTAAATCACAGGTAGTACGAATAGTGTGAACAGTGTACCGATTGCAAGGCCAGCAACGATGACGATACCGATACTGAAACGTTGCGCGGCACCTGCACCTGTTGCGTACATCAGTGGGATAAGACCTGCGATCATCGCTGCAGTGGTCATTAGGATAGGGCGAAGACGCACTTTCGCAGCTTCCATCACCGCATCAATACGAGACAGTTTATTATGTAACTGCTCTTCTTTGGCGACTTCACAGATCAAGATACCGTGCTTGGTTATTAGGCCGACCAGCGTTATCAAACCAACCTGCGAGTAGATGTTCATCGAGGCCGTACCCCAGGCCAATGCGATCAAGGCACCACATATTGCCAGAGGTACAGATACCATGATGACAATAGGATCGCGGAGTGATTCAAATTGAATCGCCAGAACGAGGAAGATGATCGCAAGTGCAAGACCGAAGGTTGCATACAAGGCACTACCTTCCGTTACAAACTGACGAGATTCGCCCATGTAATCGTGGTTATATCCTGCAGGCAGTTTGGTTTGTGCAATATTTTCAAACCAGTCGATTGCGTCACCCATAGCAACACTAGGTGATGGTACTGCACCCACAGTCGCTGAGTTTAGCTGGTTGAAGTGTGGCAAAGAGCGAGGCTCAGCCACCACATCGATAGTAATCAGACTGCCTAATGGAACCGCTTTACCATCCACAGAGCGTACATAGTAGTTCTTCATCGATTCTGGGTTTAGACGCCATTTACGCTCAACTTGAGGTATCACCTCATACGAGCGACCATTCAGGTCGATTCGGTTTACATAACCATCTGCCATCATGGTGCTGAGAGTGATGCCAATGTCTTGCATAGTCACACCGTAGGCACCCGCTTTGTCTTTATCGATCTTGATCTTCATCGTTGCTGAATCGTAGTTCAAATCCAGGTCGGAATAGACAAACATTGGGCTACTTGCAACATCGGTTAGAATATCGCTAGCGATAGTAAACAAGCTCTCGAAGCTATTTGGTGTTGTAATTACAAACTGAACAGGTAGACCTGAGCCTGCACCTGGAAGCTCTGGCATTTGGAATGCAGTGACAGACATACCAGGCACACTTGATACTAGGCCACCCACACGTTTCGTGATTTCAGATTGGCTTGCCTCTCGTTCACTCCAAGGCTTCAATGTTGCTAGGCCAAACGCTTGGTTTGAGTTTGGTACACCATTAAAGACCTGTGCGTATTCCACCTCCGGTTGATCTGAGAGTATTTGGTTTACGTCATCCATGGTATTTTGGATATAGTCCAAGTTCGCGTTTGATGGGGCAGTACCCATCAGCATGACCACACCTTTATCTTCAGATGGTGCTAGTTCGCTAGGAATAAACTTGAACAAGACCGGTAAGCTTGCAAATACAATGATTGCAAACGCAATAACAACCGGACGATGAGCCATTACCGCTTTCAACATGCCTTCGTAACGAGTGGTCATGCCATCAAGGATATGGTGAACTTTTTGCTCAAACTTGCTTGGCTTCTCGTTCGCCTTCAGCATCTTCGAACACATCATTGGTGATAGTGTCAAAGCGATGATGCCGGATACGAATACTGAACCTGCCAGTGTCAAAGCGAACTCTTTGAACAATGAACCGGTGATACCACCCATCAATGCGATCGGCGCGTACACTGCACCTAGCGTCAATGTCATCGCGATAACTGGAACCGCAATTTCACGCGTACCAATAATTGCAGCTCGGAATGGCGATTCCCCTTCTTTGATGTGACGGTCAACGTTTTCTAGTACAACGATCGCGTCATCCACCACCAGACCGATGGCAAGCACCATCGCCAGTAGCGTCATCAAGTTCCAAGAGAACCCCATTGCCTGCATCACCATTGCCACACCAATCAATGAAAGTGGAATGGTCACGATAGGAATGATTACCGCGCGGAATGAGCCCAGGAACAGTGTGATAACCACAAGTACGATTACTGCTGCTTCAAGAATCGTTTTCACTACTTCGTGAATCGATTCGTTGATGGCGATAGTTGAGTCGTACATTACGTTCATTTTGATGTTACTTGGTAGGTTGCGCTCAAGCTGAGGCAACAGTTCAAGTACGTCTGCTGCAATGTTGATTGGGTTAGCACTTGGCGCTGCGTTGATCGCTGCAACCACAGCTTCTTGACCGTTTGCACTTGCGCGATAAACGTCGTGACTCTTCTCTAGCGTTACTTTAGCGATATCACCTAGGCGGATGACATCCCCTTCACCAGTTTTCACGACCAATGCTTCAAGTTCAGCAACGTTTGATACCTGAGTATCTGCGCTACCGTTATAAAGCACGAACTCACCCGTCGCTTGACCGGTTGCAGATTGGTAGTTGTTGGCGTTAAGAACGCTCATCACATCGGTTGCGGTCAACTTCAAAGCGCCCATTTTGGCAGGATCTAGCCATACGCGCAGTGCGTACTTCATACCACCATACAGGTCAACTTTGGACACACCGTTTACGGTGAACAACTGCGGGTTGATTACACGCTCAAGGTAGTCAGTGATCTGGCTTGAAGATAACTCGTCACTCGTAAAGCCGATGTACAGTACCGCCGTTGTCGAACCTGTCGACATGGTTACGGTTGGGTCTTCGGCTTCTTTTGGTAGCTGTGAACGTACCGAGTTGGTTTTCGCCAGAATGTCAGACAACGCCGCATTTGGGTCAGTATTCAACTTCATGTTGACAGTAATGGTCGATTTACCCAGTACCGATTGCGAAGTCATGTAATCAATATTATCGGCTTGCGCTACCGCTTGCTCCAATGGCTGAGTAATAAAGCCTTGGATCAAGTTGGCACTTGCACCGTAGTAACTGGTGGTCACGGTGACCACCGTATTCGTCATTTCAGGGTATTCACGAACCTGCATTTTGAACACCGCTTGCAAACCAAGCAATGCAATCAAAAAGCTGATCGATACCGCTAAAACTGGACGTTTTATAAAAACATCTGTAAAGCGCATGATGCCTCCAACTTAAAGCATTGGTGTTTCAGCAGGTGGGGTAGTTGCATCGCTTTCGACAATGCTTACTTTCGCATGGTTACTCAAACGGACTTGACCCGATGTCACCACTACATCACCTGGCTTCACGCCTTCTAGAATGTGTGCGATATCTTTAGAGCGTTCGCCAACTTTTACCACATGCTGCTTAACGCGTTTTTCGCCATCTTCTTCTGTTACGATGTAAACATTGTCGCCATACAGCGTAAATGTGATCGCGGTTTGAGGTAGAGTGACCTGATTTTCTAATTTAGGCAGAATGATGTTTGCACGCGCGAACATACCACTACGCAGTTTGCCGTCACTGTTAGGGATATCCGCTTGAACTTGAATCAAACCACTTTGTACGTTTACAGCTGGTTCAATCGCAGAAATAGACCCTTTGAAAGGTTGGTCTGGATAAGCGTCAACAAAGATATCCACTTCTTGATCGATATTGATACGTGAAATATCGGTTTGTGGCACGGTGAAGCGCAAGCGCATCACGCTGGTATCTTCAAGGCGAACAATGTCGGTGCCCGCCTGTAGGTACTGACCGAGGTACACGTTACGAATACCTACCACACCATCAAATGGCGCTTTGATTTCGCGTCGGTCGATGGTCGCTTTCAGGCTTTCAATGTCTGCTTTTAAGGAGAAGTAGTTTGCTTCTGCTTCGTCATACGCTTCTTTAGAAATAGAGCCTTTTTTGAATAGGCCTTGGTAGCGTTTGTATTTCGCTTCTGCCGCTGGCAACTTAGCTTGCGAGCTCTTCAAATTTGCTTTTTCGACTTCAGAATCAAGCAGCACTAATGGCTGACCCGATTTAACTTGAGTACCGGAATCAAATGCGATTTTATCGATAACACCGCTGGTCTCATTTGCTACCGTCACGCCTTGGTTTGGCTCGATAAAACCAATTGCTTCGATGACTGGTACCCAATCCACCGCTTGCACTTCTGTCACGGTTACTGGGAACTCAGGTTCAGGACGGTTTGCCATGTATTCAGCGATCTTTTGTTGCTTAAATAAATTGAAACCTATCACGCTGCCGAACAAGAGAACGGCGATAAGTAACATAAAGAAAGTCCACTTTTTCATTCTATTAAGAACTCCAAGTTAGTGTTTAATAATTGCATCCCAACTGGCTTCAATAGCGGCCTCTAATGCCGTCTTATCCAGTTGATAAAATCCCAAAGCGTGTTTCCGAGCAAGTGCAACACTTGCCTCAAAACTTAATCCAGAAAGTACTTCGTTATCGAGAAGCTTGAATACTCCCTCGTCTTTACCCTGATTAAAAAGAAGATCTACTTGGGCAAACATTTGTCTCTCAAGTTCCCGAGCTTTGCTACTATTTGAACAGGGTAAAGATTCATATTGGACTCGGTTGCTGATCGCACTTAAGTTCGAGCTCGCTAGATTCCAAATATTGAGCCACATGGTTCGATAACGCTGTTTTAAAGGCATCTCTTCACTAACACCTAGTTGCACCGCAGTAGCAACACGCTTAGCAACGTTAAGGCGTAGTTCCTCTAAAAGATGTTCTTTATCTGAGAAATAACGGTAAATCGTCCCTGCTGCGACACCTGCCTCATTGGCGAGCTTTTGCATGGAAAGCCCTTGAAAGCCAGATTCAGCAATGAGTTGTTCAGCAGCGACTAAGATTTGTTCTCGTTTATCTACAGCAGGGTTATCCTTCATAATGTCACCCTTTAGTGAATGAACGTTCATTCATTATAGCTTAAATACCCGCCATTTATGCAACAGAATATTGCACTTAATTGGTGTGAAAATTACAAGAAATCAGCATAGCTTTCACGAGGCCACCCCTTTATCATAGGCGCCACATTCATCACCCGCAGAGAATTTCTATGAAGCTGAACCCTAGTCAAGATGAAGCCGTGAAATACGTGTCTGGTCCATGCCTAGTGCTAGCTGGTGCTGGCTCGGGCAAAACTCGTGTTATTACCAATAAAATCGCTTATCTGGTTCAGCAATGTGGTTACAAAGCGCGTAACATTGCGGCGGTGACGTTTACCAACAAAGCAGCACGTGAAATGAAGGAGCGTGTAGGTCAAACGCTAGGGAAAGGTGAGTCTAAAGGTTTGATGGTATCAACATTCCACACTTTAGGATTGAACATCATCAAGCGTGAGTACAAGCATTTAGGGTTGAAAGCGGGCTTCTCACTGTTTGATGACCAAGACCAGCTAGCTCTGCTCAAAGAGCTTACTGAAAAGCAGCTTGATGGTGATAAAGATCTGCTACGTCAGCTTCTGAGTTGTATTTCCAACTGGAAAAACGACATGTTGACGCCAGAGCAAGCCAAAGCGCGTGCGCAAGGTGAACAGCAACAATTGTTTGCGTTCTGTTTTGATATGTACCAAAAGCAAATGAAAGCCTATAACGCGCTTGATTTTGATGACCTAATTTTGATGCCCGTTTTACTCTTACGTAATCATGAAGACGTTCGTCAGCGTTGGCAGAATCGTATCCGTTACCTACTGGTTGACGAGTATCAAGATACCAACACGAGTCAGTATGAGCTGGTCAAATTAATTGTCGGAGAACGTGGACGATTGACGGTTGTAGGGGATGACGATCAGTCTATTTATTCATGGCGTGGTGCGAAACCTCAGAACCTCGTGTTGCTGGGTGAAGATTATCCGAATTTGCGTTTGATTAAGCTAGAGCAAAACTACCGTTCAACGAGTCGAATCCTGCGTGCGGCCAACATTTTGATAGCTAATAACCCTCACGTCTATGAGAAGTCCTTGTTCTCTGAAATTCCTGACGGTGAAAAACTCAAAGTGTTGTTGGCTAAAAATGAAGAGCACGAAGCAGAGCGCGTAACGGGTGAACTAATTGCGCATAAGTTCCTAAACCGTACCGAATATAAAGATTATGCGATTCTATATCGTGGTAACCACCAATCACGTTTGATTGAAAAGTCTCTGATGCAAAACCGTGTACCGTATAAAATTTCTGGCGGCACCTCGTTTTTTGCGCGCGCAGAGATTAAAGACATCATGGCGTATTTGCGCGTTTTGGTTAATCCGGATGACGACAATGCATTTTTGCGCATTGTGAATACTCCACGACGTGAAATTGGCCCAGTGACGTTAGAGAAGTTAGGCAGTTATGCCAATATGCGAGGCAAGAGCCTGTTTGAGTCGAGCTTTGAAATGGGGCTCGAACAGCACCTAACGGGACGTGGCCTAGAAAACCTGCGTCGTTTCACCCAATGGCTAGTGGCGATTGCTGATCAAGCTGAGCGTGGTGATACCGTCGAAGCGGTTCGTTCGCTAGTTCGTGATATCCATTATGAAGATTGGCTATACGAAACTTCAGCAAGTCCGAAAGCCGCTGAAATGAGAATGAAGAACGTTTCTGACCTTTATTCCTGGATAGTGGCGGACCTAGAGGGTGACAACTACGATCAAGAAGAGAAAACGTTAAAAGAAGTCGTTCAACGTTTGACCTTGCGTGACATGATGGAGCGCGGTGAAGAAGATGAAGACAGTGATGCAGTACAACTGATGACCTTGCACGCATCAAAAGGCCTTGAGTTCCCATATGTATACTTAATTGGGTCCGAAGAAGGTATTTTACCGCACCAAACCAGTATTGATGAAGATAACGTGGAAGAAGAGCGTCGCCTGATGTACGTTGGTATTACTCGAGCGCAACGTGAACTGACTTTCACTATGTGTAAAGAGCGTCGGCAGTTCGGCGAGTTGATCAAACCGACTCAAAGCCGCTTTTTGGATGAGTTGCCATTTGATGACGTTGAATGGGAAGTAAACAAAAAGCCAGTATCAGCAGAAGAGCGTATGGCGAAAGGTCAAGCACACATTGCTAATATTCGAGCAATGTTTAAGAAGTAAAGTAACCTTGTTCTCACTGACTAAAAAACAAAAAGGCTTGCCAACTGGCAAGCCTTTTTCGTTGATGCCTTTACTTATAGACCTTCAATCATGTGGTCAATTGCTGCGATGATTTCATCGTCAGAACAGTCCATACAGGTTCCTTTGGCTGGCATCGCATTGAAGCCTTCTAATGCGTGCTTCACTAACGTATCTTTGCCTTGTGCAATACGTGGTGCCCAATCATCGGCATTACCTGTTTTAGGTGCGCCGTTTACACCAGATGCGTGACAAGCAATACAAAAAGTACCATAAACTGTGGCGCCATCACGTGGACCGGTTGGTTCTTCTTTCACTGGCTCAGAACCCGCTAGATAAACATCACCGACAGGTTGGATGCGTTCTGCGATCGCATCGTATTCAGTTTGGCTGATGTCAGAAGCTAAAGCTGCCGTAGAAAACGTTAAGGCAGCGAACAAAACGCTAATCATTTGTCGAGACATATCCATTAAACCCACTTCACATTCCCGAGGTAAGTGACTTACCTATTTATATAGTTAGAGTATTAATGCCGAGCAGAGAAATCATTAAATTCCACTGAATGGCATAGAATGATTAGACAACTTGGTTGCAGCTGTTAAATCAATGTAAATAATGGGTGATTATATCCCGATAACTTGTTGCAATAAACAACAAGTTATCCATGACAGGGCGTGAATCACATCAAAAATCCACTTTAACGGAAGATAACTGTCGAAAAAGAGACCAAACGATAAAAAAAGTAAAAAAAGTACTAGACGGCATAGTGTGATATCCGTATTATTCCACTCCGCCGATAGGGCATGCGCCCGTAGCTCAGTTGGATAGAGCGTTGGCCTCCGGAGCCAAAGGTCGAAGGTTCGAATCCTTTCGGGCGTACCATTGCCTCGGAGGATAACATCGGTAAAAATCAGTGGTGGCTATAGCTCAGTTGGTAGAGCCCCGGATTGTGATTCCGGTTGTCGCGAGTTCAAGTCTCGTTAGCCACCCCATTCTTTCTTTTTTAGATTGAATGCGGTAGCATTGCTCCCAATCTTGATTCAATCAAGATAAAATATCGTCGGTGAATAGCGCAGCTTGGTAGCGCATCTGGTTTGGGACCAGAGGGTCGGGGGTTCGAATCCCTCTTCACCGACCACTATTTAGTTTATGGCTATATAGAGCGGTAAACAGCAAAAATTGATGGTGGCTATAGCTCAGTTGGTAGAGCCCTGGATTGTGATTCCGGTGGTCGCGAGTTCGAATCTCGTTAGCCACCCCATTAATTAAGGTGACTTCTTAGTTGAAGTATCCTGTCTGATTTGAGAAAATCAGTAAATACAGTTCGGTGAATAGCGCAGCTTGGTAGCGCATCTGGTTTGGGACCAGAGGGTCGGGGGTTCGAATCCCTCTTCACCGACCACTATTAGAAAGCCTGCTTTTTAGCAGGCTTTCGTCGTTTTAGAGTTTATGATCTCGCTTGGACTGTATTAGTCGGTAATGTATCAATGGATTTGAACCCAAGTGGGGTTCGCCTGAAGTTAGAATTCGGCTCTTCACCGACCGCTATTTAGAGCCCCAGTCGAAAGACTGGGGCTTTTTTACATCTCTCCTGAAAAGAATCGGCATTCCATTTCAATTTTCCCCAAAAGTGTACAGCTCTAGGGGCTTTTGACCACCTATGATCTAAATGCTTTTCGAGCTGACAAAATAAACCCCAGAGCAGTGTCTAGGGGTTTGTAGTTTTCTAATCCGCTGATTTTATTGGGCGAGTGTTTTAAGGATTTCTTTCAGTTCTACCGTTTCTTGGATTTCAAAACTTGGCGTTATATCTGTTGAGTTACTTGCGCCTGTCGCATTCACCCACACACTCAAAATGCCCATATTGTTAGCGCCAGCAATGTCAGCAGGTAAAGAGTCGCCCACGTGTAGAGCCTCTTCTGGTTTTACTTCGACCAAGTCGAGCGCTTTTTGGAAAATACTTGTAGCAGGTTTCTCTTCTGGCTCTTCTCCTCCCACAATAATATGGTCCACCCAGTTGCTCATTTGTGTCGCGTTTAATTTAGGGTGTTGAGAAAAAATCGGACCGTTAGTGATCACGACGAGTTTATAATGTTGACGAAGGTCGCTGAGCATTTCTTTTACACCAGGGAAGAAGGTGAACGCGCCCATACGTGCAGAGTCAAAGTAGTCTTGAGCTTGTTGAGCCTCTTTTGCAGTGATGCTGACGCCTTGCTCCGCCAAGATGTTTTGGATCAGGCCACAACGGAAGGCATTTTCATCGGGTAGCAGAGCCACAAGGTGAGGGAACTCAGCATTCAGCTTTTTGTATACACCCTGTAAGTAGCGCTGCAAAAAAGCTTTTGGCTCAGTCACTTGTGGGTAGGTTTTATGAATCCAAGTTGTAAACGCTTGTCCTGCAACTTTATCGGCTTGTGACGTTGCACATAAAGTCTCGTCCATATCAAAAAAAATCGCTTTAAGCACAGGGGCTCCTTTTATTTACGGCTTGGCTTTGACACTGTTCATCTATTATCCCACTCTCAATTGTGTCGTAAAGGGTTAAAACCGGCGAGTTTTCTTATGACGTACGAATGAAGATAGCGGTACTTTCCTTTGCTTAGTCAATAAACCGCTTAAGTGGCGCATAATCTGCATTGGAGCAGGATTTGTGTGGTTTTGCTGTTTTGTTCACGTTTTGACCTATCCTTTCTCTTCCTAAGTTTGGCTTTTTGTATTTGCCGACTATTTTATTAATAGTTTTTTATGTTGAAAAAACACTTTTTGCATATGATATTGTTTGTTAAATGTTAATAAATGCACATGGATAATATGGTTAATGATCTTGTTTAGCTCATGTTTACTTTTAGAGCATTTTTCTAGTTTTATTGGTGCATGACGCACAAAAATAGTGTGATATGAAAATGGTTAAATACTTGTTAATGCATTTTTATTCGCTAATTGTGCGTTTATTTAATGTTTTTTCGGCGGAATATACTTTAATTGTTGCTTTTTTGTGTGATTTTTGCCAAATTATTTCCGCATTAAGATTTCAGAGTATTATTCTGAATTTGAACGGATTCATTCAGGTGATGAATGGTGCCTTTGGCATGATTCGATACCACAGACAAGGCAGTAGAGGTCTGAAATGTCACTATTAGAAGTGAAAAACCTTCGTATTGAATACCCATCCCGACACGGCGTTCACGCTGCCGTGAAGTCACTTTCTTTTCATATTGAACGTGGTGAAATCGTGGGTGTTGTTGGCGAATCAGGTGCGGGTAAATCCACCGTTGGTAACGCTGTTATCGATTTGCTTAGCCCTCCAGGTCGCGTTGCTAGCGGTGATGTATTCCTGGATGGAGAAAAAATTTCTGGCCTATCACCAGAAGCGATGCGTAAGGTTCGCGGCTCGAAAATAGGTTTTATTTTCCAAGATCCGATGACCTCGCTCAATCCACTTTTTACTGTTGAGCAACAGCTGAAAGAGACGATCCACGCCAACATGAAGGTCTCTGATGAAGAGGCGTATCAGCGCGCGCTTTCTCTTATGCAGCAGGTTGGTATTCCTCAACCAGAAAACCGCTTAAAGCAGTACCCGCATCAATTCTCTGGTGGTATGCGTCAGCGTGTTGTCATTGCCATTGCTTTGGCTGGTGAGCCTGATCTCATCATTGCGGACGAACCAACTACGGCGTTAGACGTTTCTATCCAAGACCAAATCCTCAACTTGATCCGCGAGCTGTGTATCAAGAACAATGTCGGCTGTATGTTGGTTACTCACGATATGGGGGTAGTCTCCAACGTCACCGATCGCGTGGCGGTAATGTATCGTGGTGACTTGGTGGAGTTTGGACCAACAGCCAAAGTATTGGGCGATCCTGATCACTCTTACACTCGCAGTCTAATTTCAGCGGTACCACGTTCAGACAGAAAGTTAGATCGTTTCCCGTTAGTAAGCTATATCGAAGAAGCGGCGGAAATGGAGCCACTCGATATCAAGAACCACTGGTTAGGACAAAGCCAAGATGAGCGTGAGTACACTGGCCCGCTTTTGGACGTGAAGAACGTCAATCTTCGCTTTGTGACCAAAGACTCTTTGTTCGAGAGCCGCCGAGAATACGTGCAAGCATCTAATAATGTGAGCTTTGAAGTGCACGAAGGCGAAACCTTTGGTTTGGTGGGCGAGTCTGGTTCAGGTAAATCGACCATTGCACGTGTGATTGCTGGTTTATACCAACCTAACTCTGGTCAGGTGAAATTCGAGGGCATTGACCTGACCGCTTTAACCTCTGAGAAAGAGCGCCGCCCGATGCGTCGTCAAATGCAGATGGTGTTCCAAAACCCATATACTTCAATGAACCCTCGTATGAAGGTATTCGATATTATTGCTGAGCCAATCCGTTTCCATAAATTGACGAAAAACGAGTCGGAAACTCGCCAAATCGTGAATGACCTATTGGATCATGTTGGTTTGGGTCGAATGGCTGGGCTTAAGTACCCTCATGAATTCTCCGGTGGTCAGCGTCAGCGTATTTCTATTGCGCGTGCGTTGGCGACTCGTCCTCGACTTTTGATTTGTGATGAACCGACCTCAGCACTGGACGTATCGGTACAGGCACAAATTCTAAACTTGCTGAAAGATCTGCAAAGTGAGCTGAACTTGACTATGTTGTTTATCAGCCACGATTTACCTGTTATTCGTCAGATGTGTGACCGAGTAGGTGTGATGCAAATGGGTACACTTTTAGAAGTGGCACCAACAGAACAGTTATTCACGGCACCTCAACACGAATACAGCAAAAAATTGATTTCTCTGATGCCGGAGTTTACAGGCTTGCGAGAAGAGATCGAAACGGCATAAACCAAGCAATTCGCTTGGCTAACCTTTAGTCATAACAAAGACGCAAACACAACAACAAGGGATCCGTATCCCCGCATGAAGGAGTTATGCAAATGAAAACCATGAAAAGCAAATTAGCAGTGGCGCTAATGGCTGCGGGCCTAAGCTTTAACGCAATGGCAGCAGATATCAAAGTTGGCTATGCAGCTGACCCAGTATCGCTTGACCCACATGAGCAGCTATCAGGTGGCACACTGCAAATGTCACACATGGTATTTGATCCGTTGGTTCGCTTTACTCAAAAAATGGATTTCGAGCCTCGCCTAGCAGAAAGCTGGGAACGTATTAACGATACGACTGTTCGTTTCAAACTGCGTGAAGGTGTGAAATTCCATTCTGGCAATACTCTAACGGCTGACGACGTCGTGTGGACGTTCCAGCGTTTACAAAGCTCTCCTGACTTTAAAAACATCTTCGACCCGTACGAAAAAATCGTCAAAGTTGACGACAACACGTTCGATCTTGTAACTAAAGGTCCTTACCCACTAGTGCTGCAAACCGCAACGTACATTTTCCCAATGGACAGCAAGTTCTACACGGGCAAAACTGCGGACGGCAAAGACAAGTCTGAGCTAGTGAAGCACGGTAACTCATTTGCATCGACTAACGTATCTGGCACGGGTCCATTCATTGTGACTTCACGTGAGCAGGGCGTAAAAGTGGAATTTGAACGCTTTAAAGATTACTGGGACAAAGAGTCGAAAGGTAACGTTGATAAGCTAACGCTTGTGCCAATTAAAGAAGACGCAACTCGTGTAGCAGCGCTGCTTTCTGGCGGTGTTGACATGATTCACCCTGTAGCGCCAAACGACCACAAACGCGTTGAAGATGCTGACGGCATCGACCTAGTTACGCTACCTGGTACTCGTATCATCACGTTCCAACTAAACCAAAACAGCAACGAAGCATTGAAAGACGTTCGCGTTCGCCAAGCGATTGTTCACGCAATCAATAACGAAGGTATCGTGAAGAAAATCATGAAAGGCTTCGCAACGGCCGCTGGTCAGCAAAGCCCGGCAGGTTACGTGGGTCACGATGACAAACTGGTTCCTCGCTACGATCTGAAGAAAGCGAAAGAGCTGATGAAAGAAGCGGGTTACGAAAATGGCCTGACGCTAACGATGATCGCACCAAACAACCGTTACGTGAATGATGCGAAAGTAGCACAAGCGGCGGCGGCAATGTTGTCTAAGATCGGTATCAAGGTTGATCTGAAGACCATGCCAAAAGCGCAGTACTGGCCTGAGTTCGACAAGTGTGCGGCAGACATGCTAATGATCGGTTGGCACTCAGATACAGAAGACTCAGCGAACTTCAACGAGTTCCTAACGATGACTCGTAACGAAGAAACCGGTCGTGGTCAGTACAACTGTGGTTACTACTCAAACCCAGAAATGGACAAAGTGGTTGAAGCTGCGAACGTAGAGACGGATCCTGCGAAACGTGCAGAAATGCTGAAGGGCGTAGAAGCGACACTATACAACGACGCAGCATTCGTACCGCTACACTGGCAAAGTGAAGCATGGGGCGCGAAGTCTAACGTGAAAGCGGCAGATATCGTTAACCCAATGGTAATGCCTTACTTCGGTGACCTAGTGGTTGAATAATCACGGTTAGTCTACTTTGAGGAGGGATGGATTTCCCTCCTCAACTTAAAGCACTCGACTCAATTTTGTTTCAGTCGGATTGAGTTGGTTATTTAGACTGAATTTTCTCTCTAATTTAGAGATCTATGGATAGTTAAGGGGCAAGGAATGTTTTCGTTTCTGGTCAAGCGCCTGTTTCAGGCACTGATAGTGATGTTTGTGATCAGTTTGGTGGCGTTTGCCATTCAGGACAACCTGGGTGATCCGCTGCGTGAGCTTGTAGGTCAGTCGGTTTCGGAATCGGAGCGTCAAGCGCTACGCGACGACTTGGGCCTGAACGATCCCTTTATCACAAAGTACACGCGCTTTGTGGGTAATGCACTGCAAGGTGATTTGGGTACCTCATATTTTTTCAAGCGACCTGCGGTTGAGGTGATTCTCGACAAGCTGGTGGCTACATTAGAGCTCGTGTTTGGCGCGACGCTTATCATCATTGTTTTCTCTATTCCGCTTGGGGTGTACTCTGCGATTCATCCTAAGAGTGTTTTTACCAAATTTGTGATGGCGATGAGCAGTGTCGGTATCTCGATTCCGGTGTTCTTAACCGCAATCATGCTGATGTATGTCTTTTCAATAGAACTCGGTTGGTTGCCTTCCTATGGGCGAGGTGAAACCGCTAACGTACTCGGTTGGGAATCTGGCTTCTTTACCATTGATGGTATCAAGCACCTCATCCTACCTTGTATTGCGCTAGCGTCTATCATGCTGCCGTTGTTCATCCGTTTGGTACGTTCAGAAATGCTGGAAGTTCTGAGTTCGGAATACATTAAGTTCGCCAAAGCAAAAGGTTTGAACTTACAAAAGATTTATTACCAACATGCACTTAAGAACACCATGCTACCAGTATTGACGGTAGGTGGCGTGCAGATTGGTACCATGGTGGCCTACACCATTCTTACTGAAACCGTCTTCCAATGGCCGGGCACTGGCTTCCTTTTCCTAGAGGCAATCAACCGTGTAGATACACCGCTGATCACTGCCTACGTTATCTTTGTTGGTCTGATCTTCGTGGTAACCAATACCATCGTTGACTTGCTGTACGGCATCATCAACCCAACTGTGAACCTAACTGGAAAAGGAGCTTAATCATGAGCCAATCAAATTTAACACCAGCTCCTGCTCCATCAGCGTGGCAGCGTTTCAAAGAGTCAGATTTTCTGTATTATTTCAAACGCGACAAAGTGGCGATGGCGAGTTTTACCGTCTTTATGATGTTCTTAGTATTGGCATTGGCTGCACCGATTCTTGCGCCAACAGACCCGTACGATCTGACGTCTATCGACATCATGGATTCTGAGTTGCCACCTTCGTGGATGGAAGATGGCGATGAACGCTTTGTGTTGGGTACTGACGAGCAAGGTCGCGATATTTTATCGACCATTCTTTACGGCTCTCGTCTGTCTCTAACCATCGGCTTCCTGGCGGTTGGTCTTCAGTTGGTACTGGGTATCATCATTGGTTTGTCGGCGGGTTATTTCGGCGGCCGTATCGATAGCTTCTTGATGCGTTTTGCAGACGTACAGTTGTCGTTCTCGACCATGATGGTGGCGATCATCGTGTCAGCTATCTTCAAAGCCAGTTTTGGCAGTGATTTTTACAGCCAATATGCGGTGGTCATGCTGGTGGTGATCATCGGTGTGGCAGAATGGCCGCAATACGCACGGACTATTCGTGCCTCGGTATTGGCAGAGAAGAAGAAAGAATACGTCGAAGCGGCGCGTGTGATGGGCTTTAAAGCTCCGCGAATCATGTTCCGTCACATTCTGCCGAACTGTCTATCGCCAATCTTGGTTATCTCGACGGTACAGGTAGCGAACGCGATCATGTCGGAAGCGGCGCTGTCATTCCTAGGCTTAGGTCTGCCAGTCGATCAACCGTCTCTGGGGGCGCTAATCAGCATCGGCTTTAACTACATCTTCTCTGGTGCATGGTGGATTACTGCTTTCCCAGGCATCGTGCTAGTAACATTGGTTTTGGTTATCAACCTGTTGGGCGACTGGCTACGTGATGTATTCAACCCGAAACTGTACAAAGGATAAGAATTTTCCCACCAAGCGTTGTAAATTCGCTTAATTCCTTCCTAAACTGAGAGCCGGATGCAAATTCCGGCTCTTTTTTTGCTAGTTATTCTTTGTTCACATTTTTTTGGCGCTTTTCCGCCATGATGACCTTACCCACTAATTTAGAGTGAAGTGTATGGAAATGAAGAAGGCCCAACGCCCATCTAACGTCTTCCAAGCAAGCCTGGCTTTGGGTTTGTTGCTGGTATGCGCCCAGTTTTCTAATCCAGTTGAGGCGGAGGAGTTCCTTTGCCAAGCCACTCAAGCCAGCGAGAAAGAATTACCGATGCTTGAGAAAACGTGCCCAATTGGTAACGGAGTATGGGGAAAGAAAGTGCCGCAGGGGGGCAACTACCTTTACTGGATTCAATGCGGATTGCTACCCAAGCCTATGTCTCTCGCGAAAGCTAAGCCTCTCTATAGTAAAATCACGACTGACGTATGGATGAAGCCTGAATCCAAAGGCTATCGCTGTTTGATTGGACCTTACAAGGCATTGTCTGATGCGAGGGATGACTTACGAGGAGTCAAAACCTTGTCGAATTACAAAGAGGCGTTCATCCGCGTGGTTGGAAAAGAGAGTAAACAGTCTACGACACCATCTAAACCCGCTGTGCCGTCGAAATCAGCCGCATCTTCGGTTAAGCCAACACCGACGGTGACCCCGAAACCCGCGCCAGTTCCTGCCGTGCGAGCTGATACCGACGCCTTTAAAGCTCCGGAAGAGAAGTCAAAGACCAAGGTAAAAAATACACGTGATAATTCTTCGTCCAAGCCTGTTGCTAAGACCAAAGCGAAGCCAGTTGTGAGCGGGAATGATGACATTGAAGTTCGGTTGAGAACCTCCTTACAAGGCAAAACGTACGTGGTCCCATATTTACTCGATCACCATAATCAGTTTTACATGGAACATGGTAAGCCGTGGAACCGCCTCAACTACGAAAACTCGCACAAAGTATGTCAGCAACTGGGTATGAGCTTAGCCAACCCTGCAGAGTTTAAAGCGCTGAGGGCGTCTGGGGTGATGGAAAAAAATCAATGGCCACTGCAACTGCCGTATTGGGGCAAAGATAAGAAAGGTTTGTTCGCCGATCGTGAGCCCAATCAGCTCACCGGGACCTCATTATTGAACGTGGTGTGCGTGAAATAACGACTCAGATATTGCGGTCAAAATATAGAAGAAAGCCCCGAGTTCGGGGCTTTTTTGCGGTCTCAAATATTATCGCTATTTGAGTGGCGTTTCTTTGTGACAGTTAGAGCAGACATACACTTCTTTGATGCCGACCAATCGTTCCCAAAATGTTCTGCGTCTTCTACGCAAATGCACGCTATCACAGCAAGGGTTAACGATGGTTGCTTTAGTCATCATCACCAGGCTCCAAAATCGGTAGTGAACTCGCGATGCTTGTCATGGCTTCTTTGCTGTTAGAGTACAGACCATATTCCGGTGCGGATTCATGACCGTTTTGTTCTTTACTCCAACGAATACCAATATAAAAGTCACCAAAATCGCGGTTGATGTAACGATGACGAGTTTTGTAATCTGACTCTGAGCCTGTTTCTTCTAGAATCAGCAGTTCACGGTCTTCATCATTCTGGATTTCCCAATTACCTGGAGTTTGGAATCCTGTTGGCATGAACGAAGTGTAGTTGTAAGTATCAGTGTCGTATTCGTACGCACCTGACGAGTATTTCAGGACTGTGTCGTCGCCTGTGCCATTACTTTCTACCATCAAGTCATGCTCTAACGTGCCGTGTTTGATGTGTTCTGCAACCGAAAGTGATTCTGCAAATGGGGTATTGCTTGAGTCCATCCAGAACAGCTCATCATCTGATATTTTAACGATCATTTGAGTGCCGTTATGCTCGGTTTTGTGCTGGTACAACATTTCATACTCGTCGCCGTAGCTGTTGTATAGCTTACCGTCTTTCAGCTCAACGTCGTTACAGTCTTTATTGTTGTATTCAGTGTAACCAGTTTGTTGGTCCAGATCGGCAAGAATGGCGTAAGCATCGTGTTCCCATGTGTCTTTTAGGAAGTCACTGATGTTCGCTTTGTACTCTTGATTCATCTCATCGTGGTTTGAACCCCAGCAGAATAGTAGGCCTTCAGAATCTTGCATCAACATGGCGTAGCCAATTTCACCATCTTTCTGTGCAAAGCTACCCATTTTCCATTCTTGACCGTTGAAGTGCTCGTGAGTGAAGCCCAAAGTCGGTACTACTGGTGGTGGCGTGACGCCTTCGATAACCGTTGGCATGCTGAGCGCAATTTGTACCGCGGTATGGCCATCTGTTGCGCTAATCGCAAGTACTGCTCCAGCTTCACCTGCTTTTGTTGGTGTGCCTTTAATGGTGATAATTGCATTACCATCCTCAGATACTGTTAGACCTTCAATGTCTACATAGTCCGCTGAGTAGTCGGTAATTTGACCGTCTTTATCTTGGAACAAACCAGAAATATCGAGTGTTTGTTCAAACACTTCACCTTGTTGTAGGTACCAACCATCAACGATGGACTGCAGACGCGCTTGTTCTGTTTCTACAACCATTGGTGGTAAGTTTGCCGATTCGATTTCGAACTGAAATACGGTGCTTACCGTACCCAAAACCTTACCTGACGAATCAATGTCTTGCGCCGTTAGAACAATCTCAAAATCACCAGCTTTCTCTACGATTGCAGTTGGATGTAGAACAATCAGGTTGCCAGTTTGCACAACTTCAATGCCTGTGCCTGCAAAGTTGTGCGTCAGTTTGGTTGTCACAAGGTTTTGGTCTTTGTCTGCAAATAGACCTTCAATGTCTAGCTCTAAGCCATCAAAATCCACGCCTTGTACGATTTTTGGTAGTTTTTCTAGCTTATCTTTAGCTGCCTTTTCGACGATTTTGTTTACGGTTAGCTTGTTATTAACTGCCGTTTCAGGTGCTAAGGTGTCGCTGTCTGGGGTCGCGTCAGTGATGATTGGACGTAGATTTGGGTCATTGATGTTTTCGCCAGATGCAACAAGACGTTCCACTTCTTGGTTTGCCGCTTGAGCAAACTCCGTGGCTTTTTTCTCGTAGTTCGTTGGGTTTTGTGCTTTCGAGTCGGTCAGAATCTGAGCGGTTTTATGTAGTTCGGCGTTTTTTGTCGCACCTTCAACAAAATCACTGTACAGATCAATTGGTGCTTCTTCTGAGCCTCCTAACGCTTGGTTTACTTTCGCTTTCGCATCTTCTTCACTAATGGCTGGATCTTTTGCCATTTCAATCGCCACAAGATCCGTGATAGGTGAAATCACGTTTGATGATGTTGGTGCACGGAATACGATTTCGTGCGCCATAGCTTGGCCTGGATGATCCATATCAACCGTGTATTTGCCAGCGTACTCTTTCGCATCCAAAGCGATGAGCTGTTTCTGCTTTGAACCGTTTGGTGTGATGGTCTGTAGCGCTAGAGTGCTTTCTGGTTTTGCATCCAATTTCAGTTGACCTTTCTCATCGGTCAGACCAAGGAATGTTTCTTGAGTGTCCCATTGGCCGTTGTTGTTCGTATCTTCAAAAACAACGGCATGCTTGAAGTAGCCGTCAAAACCTGTGATCACAACGCCGTCGTTAGCACTGTTTGAACCACCATCTGAACCGCCACAGCCTGTAAGAGCGATAGCCACTGACGCTGCTAGTAAACTCACCTTATTCATTATTTATTTGTCCTTGTTTCGTTTCCGAATGAGAAAGTCGCTTTTTTTATTATTTTTTTCTTTATATCTCACTAGTGAGATATAAGAGAGTGGTGTCTTTTTAATGACTATTGAGCTTAGGTTCAAGACACGAAAATCCGCACAAAACCCGTAAAATTTATTTCTATTTTTTGTCTATGATGGAAAATTTATAATTTGATCACGGTTCCAGTTTTATTTTGGGAATGATTGTTTTGTTAATATAACCACCGGTAAAAAAGGTTTATTGGGTGCCGCTAAGGACAGGGGCGTGATAAATCATGTTGATCTTAAATTCCTCAACGCGATCAGCAAATTGAGGGTGAGGTTTAAGCACATAACTGTAGACTTCGCCTGGAATGAATATGTCGTAATCTGTGTATTCAAGGTTGTAAAACATAAATGTTCGTTGCCAGTAATTATCTGGCCATTCAGCACAATGTATTGGATTTACGCCGTCAAAATCCATTGAGCTAGAGATAATATCGGCAAACTCGCCTCGCCCCGCTACGATAGAGCTGTACCAGTAAAATAAATAATCATGACAAAATAGGTCATGTTGATTTGATTTCATATTGAGATCAGAGTCCAGCTTGTGCACTGGTTCGTTACCCTGAACACTTCTATCAAATATGTAGTTGCTAGCAGTCCCGTTTATGTAACCCCCTCCTGAAATGGGAAAGAGGTAGTCAAACAACGTTCCTTGATATTCGTACTCGCCAGTGTGGACATTGATGCGCTTTTCCATGGACTGCTTGTTCTTTTGCATGGTATAGCTTTCGAATTGTTTACCATCAAACACGGTGGTGAAGTAGTTCCGAGTATCTTCATGAACCTGAGATGGGTATTCTTTTTTGATGGTCCAAATTTGGCGTACACCTTGGACATAAACGATCAACGAGTCATCACTGATTTTGTACTTGCCCACTTTTTTCAAGTCTCCCTTTTCAGGACACTGGCGTTTGTTGTGTGAGGCGGCATAACTTACTTCGCCCCCCTCAAACTGAAAGGCCTCGCAATACACCACTTCATACGCGTACGCGATACCTGCAAGATTTTGTGTCGTCTCTAGGCGATAAACTACATCGCCAACTAACGAGTGTTCTGTGTCATTTTGATCGGGTGTGATAACGGGTAACTCAAAGCGCGTTGTGACCCATGCATGATCGCTATTACCGTGATAATCATCGCGCGCTGCTACCGCCAAATATGTGGTGGTTTTTATTTCCTCAGGCGCTCCTTGCACCATCATTTGTCCTTGGTTGAGGACTCTTAACCCATTGGCGTTTTCAAGCCAAATCTGAGTGGTGAGGAGATCGCCATCTGGGTCTTCAAAAAGCTGGTTAAGGTTGAGCGAATAACTCACCGGAGAGTTTTGTTTCAGCTCCCAAGCATAAATAATGGTTTGTAGCTGCTGTTCCACAGTGAGGTTGATGATGGGTTTATTATTCTCTGATGGGTCCTCTTGTGGTCGGCTGTTCTTATCACCCAATGCTGACTCGTAAAACGTGTTGTCTTCTGTGGTATGAAATGGATTCGTAACAGGGCCTGGTTGTCCTAAAAGGGCGGAGTTAAATGCGTCATCTCCCGCTTTTTTATGAGTGCGATCCAACGCAGAATCTGTCAACGCTTGCTTTACTTCAACTAAAGATGTGCGCTCATATTGACGATGTGCTTGCTGGGTTGACTTGTCGGCGTTGTCTGACGAGTCTTCCACAGATGCCAAATTGTGTTTGTTTGAAATGAAGTAAATACCGAACAAACCGACGCATACTGCGCCGATTATCCAAAGCTTTTTGTTCATGATTACGTGTGCGCCATTCGTGATTGTAGCCAACTGCGAGAGAATTTGAGGTCTTTCTCTATCAGGCTTGCGCTGCATTCGAGTAGCTCACTGATTTCTTGGTTTTTCATGCCCATTAAATACTTGAGTTTGAGTGCGCTCGATTGGCGTGGATAGCGGCTACTGAAACTATCCAGAGCTTTATCCATGATAATCAATTGCTCGAAACGATCTTCTTCATCTCTCATCAATGTAATGTGTTGACGCTTTTGTGCTTGGTGCGAGCGTGCGTTGTCGATCAAGATTTGACGCATCACTTTGGCGGCCATCAAAAAGAAATCGCGCTTTGTTTCAATTTCACTCATGTCGCAGTTGGACATTTTCAGGTAAGCATCATGAATTAATGCCGTGGTGCTGTTGACGCTGTCTGCCAGTACTTTGTTGTCGGTGCCGTACTTTTCTGCATTTCGTTCACGCTCGTGTTGGGCGATCTTACGCAACTGTAAATAAGCAAACTGATAGAGCTCGCTCTCAGCTTGTTTATCACCAGATTGCCATTGTTGAATGATTTGTGTCAGTGCTACTGCTGTTGCCATGGTTATACATCCTCGCTCACTTTGACAAATTCAGAAATGGTGTGGGTTTCAATGCGATCAGAGCCGTCTTGGTTGCGCAGAACATTTTGTTGATAGCGATATAAAATGCCTTGCTCCCAAGTTGCACCAGCTGGCAAGTATTCCCAGGTGGTGTAATTGATTTCGGATGGGGTTGTTGACCAACGTACCATGACGTTCATTTGCGCGAGTTCGGCTTTGGGGGCGCTATTGTTGACCCACCACATGTCGGAAAATTCGCGGGTAACATCTTGGGTGTACAGGCTTATATCGGTTGGGCAGGTGTCCGTATTTTGCGGCAGTCGCATGACTTGTTGATGGCGCATCAATAGGCACGATTGTGTCATGGACTGTTGGTGGTATTCTGTTTGCTGCCACACACCGAGGTAGTCAATATCGTGTTCGCTAGTATTGGGATACGTAAACCAGAGCATTTCTGTGCGGTTATTGTGTTGGATGTTTTTTTTACGCCCGAGACCTTGTACTTTTTCCATCAATAACTCGGTGCTCGGATCAAAATTGAGGGCAACGGATCGGTACTTCCAGTCGCCTTCATCATCGAAGTCTTCGAGAGAAAAGCCATTCAAGTCGTTGCGGGTGCACCCTGTGATTGAACAACCAACGATATTAAACCAATCCGCAAACTTGCTTATCGGTTCGACGACATCTTCCGTGATAGGGCGTTTCATCGAGAGGAAGCAGCCTTGAAAATGATCGCCAATGCTTGGGTATTCAATCAATGAGTCTTTGGTGATGGTGAATCGAGTTTCACCAATAGGAGGACGATATTTGGGATGATGCTGATAGCGTAGATCGTAAGCACAAGCGCGGCCTTGCCAATCCTTCTTTTTGATGACGATGTTTTTGAACGTCATGTCGCGAGGTTCAAAAATGATCTCATCAGAGGAAAAATTTTTTTCAATGTACTGCTGGCTTTCGTTTAGGTGCTCAATCGCCTCATTGACAGATACCCAATCGAGATTGAGGTAGCGTTTAGCGTCATCTAGGTAATTGAGATCAAGGCCTTTGAGCTGGCTTTGAAAGTGAGGATCAGACAGCACACGGTTTGCTAGGACAATTTCCTCACGATTCTCAGGCGTGCTGTCGAGAGAAAGCAGCAGACGCGTCATATTGATGCTGCGGCTAGGTTTGGTTGTCGCCATCGTCGGCGTCAGCACTTCTTGGCTTGATAAGGTCGTCAGCAGATAACCTTTATCATCGTTACCAAGGAAGAAGCTAATTACATCACCGGGTTGGTAATGAAATGCTCCTTGCTGAGTGACGCCAGTGATATTGGAACTGGTTTTGTAATACAGGCCAGTCACTGGGGCGTCGATAAAGTAGCCTTGCTTCAAGGTTGAAGCTGGTGGGTGTGAAGTGGCAGCTGAAACGTCTGCTGCCAACGTGGACGTAGCCGTCAATGCAGACAGCCAAAATACCACTGAACGTGTATACATCTTGTTTTAAGCCTTATTGGTTGGTGCTGCCCTTAGACGCACAATTTGGCTGACAACTCATTGGTGTAGTTAGGTGCTTCTCTGGCACCGGTGTCATCATCGCCAACAACATTTTTTGTTTTATATGTTTGGGGATATCTGGGTTAGAGAGTATCCGCCTTCGTGTTAACTCCATCATGGAGTTAACTGAGAGATGTTCGACATTTTGCCCCTTCGCGTGGAAGATGAGGCGAGTCATTTCGTACATCATATCTTCTGCAATCTTCTTCTCTTGTTGCAGCTGGATATTCTTTTGCATCATGGCGCTGCCAAATAACACACCAGAGAGCACAATGATGCCTGACAATACCGAAGCAAGGGGACGTCGTTGTACCAAGCGAAAGGCGCTATACAATGGCCAGTTTTTTTTCTGCTCGATTGGACGGCGTTCGATAATTCGTTCGATATCAATGCGCAATGCTCGAACATTGATATATCGCATTTGAGTGGCAGGACGCGTTGCGCGCCTTATCACCCAGTAAACATCAGACCAAATTGTTGGTGATGGAAACATCAAAGCGAGAATTTTGCCTAAGGAGTACACGTCGCTTTGCTCTGTTAGAACCTGTCCTGCTTGCTGCTCTGGGCTGGCAAAATTTTGGCTAAACGCAATCAGCGCTGAGGGTGAATCTTCTCGGTTGGAGTGCGCTTTTTGAGTCAAGTTGAAGTCAAGCAGCTTGGGACGCTTGCTACGATCAATCAGTATATTTTCTGGTTTTAGATCGGCATGCAAAACCTGGTGCTGGTGGGCGTGCTCCATCGCCTGGCAGATCTGCTTAAACAACAGCAGCTTCTCCGTTTTTTCTAGCTTATTTTCAGATAGATACTCATCCAAAGTTTGACCAAACACCCGCTCCATCACGATGTAAACCGAATCTTGATGGAGACCGCCGTCAAACACTTTCGCGATGTAAGGATGGTTTAGACGCGCGAGAAGTTGAGCTTCATCGAAGAGTGCGCGTTGCCCTAACACATTGCTCAAATTGCTTTGAATAAACTTGATAGCCAGATCTTGCTCGAACGTTTCATCTGCACGTAGAGCTGCGTATACGACACCCATGCCACCACGCCCCAACTCATGAGTTAGGCGGTACTTACTGATGATTTCTCCGCTTAGATCGACGTCTTGGTTCGTAGCCTGATGAGCACCAAAATAAAGTAACTGCGTTAGTTGTTCTTCCGGTGTCTCGTTGGCTAAAAGAGGAACGAGTTGTCGATACAGCTCAGGTTGACTTCGTTGCAATGCTTGGAGGTATTGCTGCTTTTGGGAGTCGTCCAGATCAAGCAGGTGGTAGTAAATCTGGGTTTCGCTAGAGCCTAACTGCACTGTGACTAATGTCTTATTCTTTTAGGTACGGCATTTTATAAGAACTTTGATATAAATGTCATTTATTTATTCGGTTTTGATTCACAATCCATGAAACGCAATTTGATGGCTAATGGAGTAATAACGTCATGATTTTGCGAATTATTTTCACTGAGCTTGTCGGCAGAGAGTCTATTCGTCATAATGTTACTTGTAACATTACTGATAAATCACATATTTATGGCTCAACAGAATAAGAAAACTCGTACGACATTGCAGGATGTCGCAGACCAGGTTGGCGTCACGAAGATGACCGTTTCACGCTATATGCGTAACCCTGAATCGGTGGCAGAAAAGACTCGGGCCAAGATTGCGACTGCGATTGAAGAGATGGGTTACATCGAAAACCGTGCACCGGCGATGTTGTCAAAGTCCTCCAGTAAAGCCATTGGTATTTTACTGCCGTCTTTGTCCAACCAAATTTTTGCTTCCTTTGTTCAGGGCATAGAGATGGTGACCAAAGCCAATGGCTATGAGACGCTTTTAGCGCATTTTAGCTACGATGAGCTTGAAGAAGAGCGCAAGATCGCGTCATTACTCTCTTATCAAGTCGATGGGCTTATTCTAACTGAAAGCCATCACACGCCGCGTACATTACAGATGATCAAAAATGCTGGCATTCCGGTGGTCGAAACCATGGAACTGCCATCGGAGCCGATTGATATGGCGGTTGGACTCGATCATGAAGATGCGTCGTACACCGTGGTTAAGCAGATGCTAGATACGGGGAAGCGTACAATCGTCTATTTTGGCGCGCGTCTGGATACGCGAACCAAATTGCGGATGCAAGGTTACGATCGCGCGATGACAGAAGCAGGGCTAGAACCCAAACATGTATTAACTGGTGATCATTCTAGTTTTTCTTTAGCGCATGATTTGCTCGAACGCGCACTGGAAATGCACCCAACGCTCGATGGGGTGTTCTGTACCAACGATGACATCGCAATTGGCACCATGCTGAGTGCGCAGCAACGTGGCATTCAAGTTCCACAGCAATTGGCAGTGGCGGGCTATAACGCGCTGGATATCGGTCAAACCATCAGCCCGAAACTGACCAGCGTTGATACGCCGCGTTTCCAAATTGGTGTAAAGAGCGCAGAGCTATTAATTGCGCGCCTGAAAGGCGAAACGCAAGAAGAAAAAGTCTTCGATATGGGGTATCAGATCACGTCGGGAGAGAGTGTTTAACTAATTGTTAACTGCTCTTTGTATTCGCTCATCAATGGTATTGGTAGGTTAGGGTATGGCACATCAGCTGGATGCATTGGATCTCAACTTAATGCGTTTATTAAAAGCCGTGGTGGAAAACCGCAGCATCAAGCTGGCCGCAATGCAGCTTGGCATTTCTCAACCGAGCGCCAGCCGCGGCGTGATGAAGTTGAAGCAAGTGTTTGATGACCCGCTTTTTGTGCGTAAAGCACATGGGGTAGAGCCATCACCCATGGCGATTCGTCTCGCCGCCGAGTTCGACAATATGGTTGCACCACTGGAAAAAGTGGTGCAAGAATTTGAAGTGTTCGACCCGCTGCAATACCAAGGGCAGATCGCGATTGTAACTGACCCTTATTTGATGGATGAACAAGGGCAGCGACTGCTCACTGGTTGTCATCGAGCCTTTCCCAAAGCGCACTTTGCCTTTTCCAGCTGGAATACTTACTCGCACGATGAAATGTTAGAAGGCGAGCACGATTACTGCATTCTTGACCAAGAGACCGAGCTGTCGAAAGACATTTACATGCGCCCGTTATTCGTTGAAAAACGAGTGATTTTGGCGCGCAAAAACCACCCAACGTTGTCGAAAGTCAGCAATGATTGGGACACGGTGTCCAAACTACCACTTGTCTCTTTGCCTGCGCCCGCGTCATATAAACCGCTTTGTACCGTGGAGTCCGAGTATCGACGCATGGGGTATGAGCCAGTAGTGTTACTGAAGTCCTATAATTTGCGTTTGGCTTGCCAAATGTTGCAAGAAACCGACGCGATTATGTATGCCAGTCAAAGCTCGGCATTGTTGATGCCAGAACTCGCCTCTTACGCAATGCCACCCGTTAATCGTGAGTTTAGCCAGTTTGTTGTCTCTGGCGGTTTCCTTCAAACCAACCGCAACCATCCTTTGCACAGACACCTACATAAAGTGGTGCGACAAACCCTCAATACGCCGCTGATTTTTACGCAGTGACGTCACCTGATGGCATCCGCTGAATGAGAGAGCAGATGCTTTAACCTTATCAATGTTGTGTGATTACATAGACAACTTATTTCTTAAGATATTCAAAAATGAATATCTCAATTACCTGTCTCTTTTTCCTACCCAGCGCTAACCTTATCTCAAATAGTCAGGAGAAGTGGCTCATTTTTATCTTTTTAACTTTTTGAATGTCGATACAGGTACGCGGCATTCACCATTCTCCGTTATGCATTTTTTTAATTTCTGATGGAGGATTAATCATGCTAGTTGCACGTCTATTTTTATTGCTCGCCATCGTTGCCGAAGTGGCTGGCACCAGCACTATGTCTCTTATCGGACAAGGGCACGGGTGGTGGGGCTACATCGTAATGTATGTGCTGATCGCAATCTCTTACTACTTCCTCGCATTTGCCGCGAAGAAAATATCTATCGGTGTGGCATACGCTGTCTGGGAAGGGTTAGGTATCTCGTTGATCACCGTGGTGTCGATCATCGCCTTTGATGCCAACTTAAACCATCAAGAGTTGTTTGGTTTGATGTTAGCCGTTGTTGGCATTGTGTGTGTGACCTTAGGGGAATCACATGGTCAACCTCACGCCAAGAAAAATGCCGATAAATCGGCAAAAGAACGTTCATTTTCTACTAGTACAAGGTGCGAATCATGAGTCAATTTTTTACGATGTCATTTGGATTTGTCGTGATGGCTGCCTTGGTCGATATCATGGCCAATATGGCTCTGACACGCTCAAAAGGTTTTAAATATAAAGGCTGGGGCATTGCGGCGATTGTGTTGGTACTGACAGCATTCACGCTGTTGGCACAAGCGGTGAAAGAGATCGACTTAGCCATTGCTTATGCCTCTTGGGGTGCGATCGGTATCTTGGGTACCGCAGTGGGTGGAGCCTTGCTGTTTAAGCAGAAACTCAAACCAATCGGCTGGTTTGGTATCTTTGTGGTGATTGCTGCGGTCGTAGTGATGAAGACCGCTTGATGTAATTTACTGAATGCTAGATATCGTCATTCTGAGCAGCAAGAGACGAGCGTGATTCAGAATCTACCAACAAAAAGTGCTGTGGAAGAGGGGGGTTCTCTGGCTTCACAGCACCTTGATATTAGATTCCTGATCTCGCCTAGGCTCGTCGGAATGACGGACTCATTCATTTTTAAAAAGAACAGAGGCCAATCCTAAAGTTCGTCATTTTGAACAGCAAGAGACGAGCGTGATTCAGAATCTATCAACAAAAAGTGCTGTGGAAGAGGGGTTTTCTCTGGCTTCACAGCATTTTGCTATTAGATTCCTGATCTCGCCTAGGCTCGTCGGAATGACGGATTCATTCGTTTTTTAGAAAGAACTGAGGCTAATCCCAAAGCTCGTCATTCTGAACAGCGAGGGACGAGCGTGATTCAGAATCTACCAACAAAAAGTGCAGTGGCAGAGGAGTTTTCTCTAGCTTCACAACACGTTGATAGTAGATTCCTGATCTCGCCTAGGCTCGTCGGAACGACGGATTCATTTTTTAGAAAGAGCAGTGGCCAATCCCAAAGCTCGTCATTCTGAACAGCGAGGGACGAGTGTGATTCAGAATCTACCAACAAAAAGTGCAGTGGTAGAGGAGTTTTCTCTGGCTTCACAGCACGTTGATAGTAGATTCCTGATCTCGTCTAGGCTCGTCGAACTGACGGATTCATTTTTTAGAAAGAGCAGTGGCCAATCCCAAAGCTCGTCATTCTGGACAGCGAGGGACGAGCGTGATTCAGAATCTACCAACAAAAAGTGCTGTGGTAGAGGGGGTTTCTCTGACTTCACAGCATTTTGCTATTAGATTCCTGATCTCGCCTAGGCTCGTCGGAATGACGGATTCATTCGTTTTTTAGAAAGAACTGAGGCTAATCCCAAAGCTCGTCATTCTGAACAGCGAGGGACGAGCGTGATTCAGAATCTACCAACAAAAAGTGCAGTGGCAGAAGTGTTTTTTCTGGCTTCACAGCACCTTGATAGTAGATTCCTGATATTGCTTAGGCTCGTCGGAATGACGGATTCATTCGTTTTTTAGAAAGAGCAGTGACCAATCCCAAAGCTCGTCATTCTAAACAGCGAGGGACGAGTGTGATTCAGAATCTACCAACAAAAAGTGCTGTGGGAGAGGGGTTTTCTCTGGCTTCACAGCACGCTGATATTAAATTCCTGATTTTGCTTAGGCTCGTCGGAATGACGGATTCATTCGTTTCTAGAAAGAACCGAGGCCAACTCCAAAGCTTGCCATTCTGAATAGCGAGGAACGAGTGTGATTCAGAATCTACCAACAAAAAGTGCAGTGGCAGAGGGGATTTTCTCTGGCTTCACAGCTCGTTGATATTAGATTCCTGATCTCGCCTAGGCTCGCCGGAATGACGGATTCATTCGTTTTTTAGAAAGAACTGAGGCCAATCCCAAAGCTCGTCATTCTGAACAGCGAGGGACGAGCGTGATTCAGAATCTACCAACAAAAAAGTGCTGTGGCAGAGGTGTTTTCTCTGTCTTCACAGCACGTTGATATTAAATTCCTGATCTCGCCTAGGCTCGTCGGAACGACGAGGTCTTTCTTCTCGCCTTAAACAATAAAGCTTGCGCCTTCTTCTGCACTCGATACGTTTTGGCGGATCACGCTAAACAAGCCTCGTCCCCAAGTTTGTTGGGTCGATTCGGTATCGAAATGAATCAACTCGCGACCAGTGGTGTCGCTTAAGTTGTTCAGTTCGCCCGTTTGACAATCAAGGCGAATCAAATCACCGTTGCGCACTAAACCAATCGCGCCACCACGAATGGCTTCTGGAGAAACATGAATCGCAGACGGAATTTTACCTGACGCGCCAGATAAACGACCGTCAGTCACTAGCGCCACTTTAAAGCCCGCTTTTTGCACGTTACCTAAAATTGGCATCAGCTTGTGCAGTTCAGGCATGCCGTTTGCCGCTGGGCCGTTGTGTGTGACCACAACGATGCAGTCTTTGTTCAGCTCGCCACGTTTGTACGCGGCTTCCACTTCGTGTTGGCATTGGAATACGATCGCTGGTGCCACAATCACGCGTTGCTCTTCTTTCACCGCAGACACTTTCACCACGGCTTTGCCCAAGTTGCCAGTCAGTACGCGAGTGCCGCCAGTGTTTTGGAAAGTGGCGTCCGGTTTGGCGATCACGTCACCGTCTTGGCTGCCTTGGCACGGTGTCCAAGTCAGTTGTCCATCGACAAGACTCGGTAGCGTCATTTGGTCTTCAAATTCACCAAACACGGGTTTCACATCGCGATGCAAAAGCCCGGATTGGTTCAAGCGGTGCAATAACGCAGGCACGCCACCCGCGTCTTGGAACGCGTTCATATCGGCTGGGCCGTTCGGGTAAACGCGAGCTAACAAAGGAACCACATCCGAAAGATCGCTGATGTCTTGCCACGTGAGCAAGATGCCAGCAGCACGTGCCACGGCGATCATATGAATGGTGTGATTGGTGCTGCCGCCAGATGCAAGTAGAGCGATGATGCCGTTGACCAAGCTCTTTTCTGTGACCACTTCTGCCAACGGACGGAAGTGTGCAGAACCCGCCGTCATTGAGGCGATTTTCAGAGCGGCGTGATCGGTTAACGCTTTACGCAGTTGGGTATGGGGATGGATGAATGCCGAACCTGGCAGCATCAAGCCCATGGCTTCGAACACCAACTGGTTGGTGTTGGCTGTGCCGTAAAACGTACACGTCCCCGCAGAGTGGTAAGCGCGACACTCCATATCCAGCAGAGCGTCTTTGCCGACTTCACCCGCTGCGTATTTTTGGCGCACGTCGACTTTCTCTTCATTGCTGATGCCTGTTGCCATCAGCCCCGCTGGTACAAACGCAGTCGGTAGATGCGCGTAAGACAGCGCGCCCATCAGTTGCCCCGGGGCGATTTTGTCACAGATACCAAGCAGTAATGTGGCATCAAAGACATTGTGGCTCAAAGACAACGCCGTTGATTGCGCAATTAAGTCACGCGAAAACAGCGACATATCCATGCCTGCTTGACCTTGAGTTACCCCATCGCACATCGCTGGCACATAACCTGCGACTTGCGCTGTATGGCCGTAGTCCGCCAGCACTTGTTTGATTTGCACTGGGTAATCTTGGTACGGCTGGTGGGCGCTCAACATGTCGTTGTAGGCGCTGATCAGCGCGACATTGGCATGAGTAAAATCGAGAATATTTTTCTTTTCAGAAGAGCAAGAAGCGGCGACTGCATGGGCTAAGTTACCACAAGATAAACCAACGCGGCCTTTGCCCGCTTCGGCTTGCACTTCGGTGCGAGCAAGAAAGGCAGCGCGCGCTTCGCGGCTGCGCTCGGTCAAGCGTTGTGTGACCTCAATAACAACAGAGTGAGTCATTACGCCACCTCGATCGCTTGCATTTTGATTAGCTCAGTAGCAGAGCGTTCCACCACGTCGCTGATGTCTCCGTCGATACTGACGATCAGAGTTTGAGGCTCGTTGTCTGGGCGCTCTAGTGTCTCGAATTGGCTCTTCACCATGTTTTCTTTCATGAAGTGGCCTTTGCGCATACGCATGCGATTAAGGATCAACTCCATATCGCCATCAAGGAACAAGAAGGTCACGTTGTTGTTACCTTCGCGGATCTGATCGCGGTAAATCTTTTTCAGTGCTGAACAGACAATAATGCCGTGTTCGTTTTTGCTTTCTAGGCTGTACGCCGCATCACGAATGCGTTCTAGCCATGGCTTGCGATCATCATCGTTCAGAGGCTGGCCCGATGCCATTTTCTGAATGTTCGCTCGTGGATGAAGATCATCACCATCAATGAATTTACGCCCTAGCTTTTTCGCTAGATGCTCACCAATTGTGCTTTTACCACTAGCACAAACGCCCATAACGATGACACTACTACCAGCCATAACTTATCCTCATAACCAAATTTGCGCGTGATCTCAATTTTTGAATTCACTTTAAAATATGGGTTTATCTTATTCATGTTATCGGTAACATGTTACCGGTAACTGAAATAAATGTGAACCATAACACAAACAATAATTCTTAAAGGTGAACCTATGGAGCAATTAACCCAAGCCCCAGATCCTACGTTCCTACTGACGATTGCAGGCCTTGCCATTGCAGCGTTACTCGTTCTGATCATTAAACTGAAAGTCCATGCTTTTGCTTCCCTTACTATGGTGAGTTTAGGTACGGCAATCGCCACTGGCGTTCCTTCAGAGAAAGTCGTATCGACCATGATGGGTGGGTTCGGCGGTACTCTGGCTTCCGTGGCATTGCTGGTTGGTCTTGGTGCGATGATCGGTAAAATTCTTGAAGTGACTGGCGGTGCGAAAGTGCTGGCAGACACTTTGATTGGTCGCTTTGGTAAAGAGCGCGCACCATTTGCTTTGGGCGTCGCTTCATTACTGTTTGGCTTCCCAATCTTCTTCGATGCAGGCCTTGTAGTGATGATGCCAATCATCCTAAGTGTGGCGGCTCGTTTTGGTGGCTCACCAATTAAATACGCGTTGCCAGCAGCCGGTGCTTTTGCGGTTATGCACGCGTTTGTTCCACCACACCCAGATCCGGTTGCAGCGGCAGAATTCCTTGGCGCAAACATCGGTCTGCTATTGGTGGTGGGTATTCTGGTTGCTATTCCAACTTGGTACCTTGGCGCTTACCTATTTGGTTTGTACGCGGGCAAAAAATTCGATATCCCACTATCTAAAGCCTTCTTTAATGGCGAAGCGATGGTGGATGAGCGCAACGCACCAAAATTTGGCACGGTTATGACCATCCTTGTGCTGCCAGTCCTGCTAATCTGTTTGGATACGGTATTGAACACACTGGCGGTTGCGGGTGTGATTGATGGCAAAACGGCACTGGTTGAGTTCCTACGCATGCTAGGTAAAACCCCAGTTGCGTTGCTGATCACTTTGATTGTCTGTCTGGCTGTGTTTGCCAAAGACTACGGCATGGCAAAACTAGAAAAATTATGTGGTGAGTCATTGGCTCCTATCTGTGGTGTTATCCTAGTAACGGGTGCAGGTGGCATGTTTGGCGGCGTACTGCGCTCAAGCGGTATTGGTGATGCACTGGCTGACGTTCTTACAGACACAGGTATGCCTGTGATTGTGGCGGCGTTTGTGATTTCAACCTGTCTGCGTGTTGCTCAAGGCTCGGCAACCGTAGCGCTAACCACCACGGCGGCTCTTATCGCGCCAGTTGTGGCAGCATCAACAGGTTTGAGTGAACTCGACCTTTGCTTTATCGTAATCGCGATTGCGGGTGGTGCAACGGTACTGTCTCACTTCAATGACTCTGGTTTCTGGTTGGTATCTCGTCTGCTTGAGATGGATGAGAAAACCACATTAAAAACTTGGACGGTAATGGAAACGTTACTTGGCGGTATCGCGTTTATTATCGTCGCAACATTAAGCTTTATTCTTTAGAGGTTCCCCATGACAACACTTGAACAACGATTAAGAGAAATCAAAATCGTCCCAGTTATCGCAATCAACGACGTAGCACACGCTCTGCCACTGGCAAAAGTGTTGGTAGAAAACGGTTTACCATGTGCGGAAGTGACATTCCGCACTGAAGCGGCGGCGGAGTCGATCCGCATTATGCGTGAAGCGTACCCAGAACTGCTGATCGGTGCTGGTACAGTACTGACAACAGAGCAAGTGGACATCGCGATTGAAGCGGGCGTGGACTTTATCGTTAGCCCAGGCTTCAACCCAACCACAGTGAAATACTGTCAGCAACGTGGCGTGACTATCGTACCGGGTGTAAACAACCCAAGCTTGGTTGAGCAAGCGATGGAAATGGGTCTGCGTACGTTGAAGTTCTTCCCTGCTGAGCCATCAGGCGGCGTAAGCATGCTGAAAGCACTCACGGCGGTTTACCCAGTTGAATTCATGCCAACAGGTGGCGTAAGTCCATCCAACGTGGAAGATTACCTAGCGCTGAAATCGGTTGTAGCTTGTGGCGGTACTTGGATGGTGCCAACCGCAATGATGGACAACGGCGATTGGGAAGGCATTGCTGAATTGGTTCGTGCAGTTAAGTAAAACGCACAAACGGCTCCGAAATACCCCCGAACGTTAGAAAACGTGACACAAAAAAGGGTCATCAAGTTACTTGATGACCCTTTTGCTTTTGGAATGAAACGGCTTTAGAAGTGATGCTTCATAAAGCGCTTAATAAAGCGAATGAAATCTGCTTCGGCTAGCTTCGCGCACTTCAATGTTTGGGCGTGAGACAATTCTACATCTCCCAAGCCTTCTGCCATGTTGGTGATCGCACACACTGCCAATACGGGTAAGCCGCAATGCGCCGCAGAAATCACTTCTGGCACGACCGACATGCCCACCACATCACCACCGATGATTTGCATCATGCGGATTTCGGCTGCGGTCTCAAAGTTGGGGCCTGTGTAAGAGACAAACACGCCTTCATTCAGGTGAATGCCATTGGCTTTGCCGACTTCAAACGCTTCTGCTCGCAGGTCTTTGTCGTAGACATTGGCGAGGCTGAAGAATCTCGGGCCGTACTCTTCATCATTCGGACCGATCATTGGCGATTCAGGCATGGTGTTGATGTGGTCATGAAATACCACCAGAGAACCGACATCAATACGCTCAGGGCGAAGGGAGCCTGCCGCGTTGGTGACGAGCAGAAACTCACAGCCCAGCTTTTTAAAGGTGCGCACGGACGTGGTCATGACCTTCATTGAGCCGTGTTCGTAGTAGTGACCGCGACCTTTCATGCACACTACGTCTACGCCGCCCATGGTACCAAGTACCAACTCACCAGAGTGGCCTTGCACGGTGCTAACCGGAAAGCCTTCGAGCTCTTCGTATGGAATGACCACTTTGTCTTGTAGTTCGTCTGCCAATACGCCTAAGCCAGAGCCTAAAATAAACGCCGCTTTAGGTTGGAAGTTTGGTTTGCGTTCGCGAATGGTTTGTAGTGCGCCGATTACTGGATCGTGATTCATGTTAGTCACCTTCTGGTTGTGTGTTGATTCCACTGTGTGACTTTCTGCGCTGGTTATCTTTGCTTTATTCGCTACTATCATCCTTAAAAAGAGGATGATGAAATTCGCTAGGACTCAATGCATGAAGTCAGAACCATTCGAGCGTGTGACGCTGAAGATGCTGCGTTACTTTTACGAGGTCGCACAAACCAAGCATTTCACTAAGGCGGCCGAGAATCTCAATATCACCAATTCGCCGTTGAGCAATCGCATCAAAGAGTTGGAAGAGGTGCTTAACGTCAAACTGTTTGAGCGCGATTCAAGAAACGTCATGCTGACGGAGGCCGGGCGATTGTTGGAGTCCAAATGCCAACTGATTTTTCAGACCTTGGATGTCTCGCTCAATCAAGTTCAGCAAGTGGGGTTGAACCAGAGAAATATCTTGCGAGTTGGTGTGGTAAGTAGCGCATTTTGGGGCGGATTTGATCGTCTGTTACAGCGCTTCCATGCTGAGCATGACACTTATCACGCCGACATTTTTGACCTTAACCCAGAGACGCAAAAGAAGCATCTGAGCGAGAAGAAAATCGATGTGGGCATTGTGCGTTTTGCTGATGCACTCAACATTTATCCGTATCAGTCGGTATCTTTGGGCAAAGATGTGTTTGTGGTAGCAGTGTCGGAGCAACATGAGTTAGCCAGCAAATCTTTGCTGCGGCTCCAAGATTTAAAGACGTGTGAGTTTGCGTTTATGAGTTTGGCGAATTCTGCTTCGGCAAACTTCATCATCAATGCCTGTCTGCAAGAAGGCTTTTCACCCCATATTGGCAAACAAGTGGTGGAGCCAAGCACCTTGATGGCGTATGTGGCAAACAGCAATACCGTGACGTTGGTGCCGTCGACGTTTTCTCAGCATCATTGGCATGGGATTCGTTTTATCAAGCTGAAAGAATCACTGCGTGCAGACTTGTGTCTGATTCATGATGGTAAGCAGGAGAGTGCTATTAAAGCCGAGTTTATTCGCACATTATTAGAGAATGCGAGTTAAGCATGGGATAACAAAAAAAGGTCATCCTAAGATGACCTTTTCAAATGATTCGCTGAAATCAGCAATGCGATTAGCGCGTAATTAACGCATCGTTACGAACTCTTCTGAGCCCGTTGGGTGGATAGCCACAACAGAGTCGAAGTCTGCTTTGGTTGCGCCCATCTTCATTGCTACGCCGAAGCCTTGGATCATTTCATCTACCGTGAAACCGATGCCGTGCAGACCAACAACCGTTTCTTCTTCGCCCGCACATACAAGCTTCATCTTACATGGTTGACGGTGCTTAGTAACGGCGGTGTACATCGCCGTAAAGCCAGACGTGTAGACTTTGATATTGTCTTTGCCGTACTTCTCTTCCGCTTCTTGCGTCGTTAGACCGATAGTGCCGATTGGTGGGTGGCTAAATACCACAGTTGGTACCAAATCGTAGTCCATCTTCGCGTTTGGTTTGTTGTTGAACAAACGCTCAGAAAGTTGACGACCCGCTTTCACTGCTACTGGCGTTAGCTCGATACCGCCTTCCATGATGTCACCTACACAGTAGATGCCTTTCACGTTGGTTTCTTGGTATTCGTCTACCTTGATGTAGCCTTTTTCGTTCGTTGCCACACCGGTTGACGCTAGGTTGATTGCGTCTGTCGCAGGGTGACGACCGATTGCCCAAATCAGTTGGTCAACGTTTTGGCTTTCACCGTTTTCTAGGTGCAGAGTTAGGCTGCCATCGGCTTCTTTTACCACTTCTTTTGGTACAGAGTGGGTGTGCAGTTTTGGACCTTCTGCGTCCATCACTTCAACCAACGTATCGATGATCATTGGATCGAAGCTACGCAGTGGTGACTCTTTACGTACGAACAGGTGCGTTTCTGTACCTAGCGCGTGCAGTACGCCAGCAATTTCAACTGCGATGTAGCCTGCGCCAACAACCGCAACGCGTTTTGGTTGCTCTGCTAGGTCGAAGAAGCCGTTTGAATCGATGCCGTATTCAGCGCCTGGAATGTTTGGAATAGTAGGACGACCACCAACCGCGATCAGGATGTGATCTGCTGTGTAGTGTTCACCGTTTACTTCGACAGTTTTTTCGTCAACAAACTTAGAAAAGCCTTTAATCACGTTTACTTTATTGTTGCCAAGAACGCGATCGTAAGATTGGTGAATACGACCGATGTATGCCTGACGGCTCTCAACCAGTTTGCTCCAGTCGAAACCTTTCACGTCGACATCAAAACCGTAATCTTCTGCGTACAGGTTCATTGCTTCTGCGATTTGCGCGCCATGCCACATCACTTTTTTCGGTACACAACCTACGTTGACACAGGTACCGCCAAGGTCTTGAGCTTCGATTAGCGCAACTTTCGCGCCGTACATCGCCGCACGGTTTGCAGATGCGATGCCGCCACTGCCGCCACCGATACAGATATAGTCAAAATGAGTCGCCATTACTTTCTCCAAGAGCTTATAAATTTTATCTGGTACATAGATAGATTGGGATGACCTTGTCCGAACTCAATGCCACCGTTATCCCACTATCATAAATCGAATTCGACTAATTCCTAAATGGGAAAAAGCGACAATACTTATGACAAATAGCGATGAGAGGCACAAAAAGAAGAATAAGCACGACTGGAGGGAGAAGGTGAGAGCATAAAAAAGCGCAACGAGAATATCGTTGCGCTTGAAGATAGCAGTACTGAAGTGCTTACTCTGGCACAATCCAGTCCACTTTCCAGTGGCCAGTTGCTGGTGCGATCGCGTCTTGCAGGAATGGCAGAATCTCTTTCATCTGGCTTTCCAGTTTCCATGGCGGGTTAATCACAATCATGCCGGATGCCGTCATGCCGCGCTCGTTGGTATCGGGTGCAACACCTAACTCGATTTGCAGAATTTTACGAATACCCAGTGCTTCCAAGCCTTCGATCATATCTTCGATGTCGTGGCGGTTTACCACTGGGTACCAAATTGCGTAGATACCGGTTGCCCAACGTTTATGGCTCTGATGAATCGCTCGCACCACATCGCGGTACTCTTTCGCGAGTTCGTATGGTGGGTCAATCAGCACCAAACCACGACGTTCTTGTGGCGGTAAGCTTGCTTTGAGGCGTTGGAATCCGTCTTCTTTGAAGATGCTCACTTGGCGATCACGATGGAATTCTTGCTCTAACAATGGGTGATCGGCCGGGTGCAACTCGGTCAGCACCATGCGATCTTGTGGGCGGATTTGCGCGCGCGCTACACGTGGTGAGCCTGGGTAGTAACGCAGCTTCTCGCCGTTGTTGAGCACTTTAATGGCATCGATGTAGCTTTTGATGTCTTCAGGAATGCTTGGGTTATCCCAAATACGTGCGATGCCTTGTTTGTATTCGCCCGTTTTTTCAGACCATTCGTGAGTCAGATCGTAACGGCCCACACCCGAGTGGGTATCGTGATAAACGAATGGCTTATCTTTTTGTTTCAGCGCATCAAGAATGAGGCTTTGAACGATGTGTTTGACCACGTCGGCATGGTTGCCAGCGTGGAAGCTGTGGCGGTAACTTAACAAATTAAACTCTCGAAACACTCTTTGGCTGAGTGTGGTCTGTGATTTTCACTCTATGGCGGTATTATACGCAAGTAACTTAAAGATGTAGAACTTCCAATCAAATCTGTTCCTCTGATACGGGGACGCTATTGAAATTTCTTTAAGTCACCCACACTTACTATTGGTAATCGAATTGAACTAGGTGAGTTTCTCGCACTCAAAAGGGTGTGCAATTTCATTTAGGTATAACAAGACTCAAGGACAGAGTAGCGCTGGTTGACTATATGATGGTCATCGCGGCATAGAGAAAGGGAACGGAGCTCCCCCAATCCATGTTGCTGGCTCGTCTGTACATTGAGTTGGCCTATCTACACAAAATAGACAGGCAATCACAGAGTCAAAACACAAAAGGAATTATTCATGTCTAATCCTCTTCTGACGTTTACGGACCTACCTCCGTTTTCTCAAATTAAACCAGAACACATCAAGCCTGCCGTTGAGCAAGCGATTGCTGACTGCCGAGCAAAAATCGATGAAGTTCTACAAGACAACGCTCACCCAACTTGGGACAGTGTGATTGCGCCAATTGAAGAAGCGGATGATCGCTTAAGCCGCATCTGGTCGCCAGTGGGTCACATGAACTCGGTAGTGAACAGCGAAGAGCTACGTGAAGCTTACGAAAGTTGCCTACCAATTTTGTCAGAGTACGGCACTTGGGTTGGTCAGCACAAAGGGTTGTACGAAGCGTACAAAACCATCAAAGCGAGCGAAGAATTTGCAACGTTAACTCGTGCCCAGCAGAAAACCATCACTGATGCACTGCGTGATTTCGAGTTATCAGGCATTGGTTTGCCATCCGATGAGCAGCACCGTTACGGCGAGATCCGCAAACGTATGTCTGAGCTGAGCTCTAAATTCTCTAACAATGTGCTGGATGCCACCATGGGTTGGACCAAGCACATCACAGACGAGAAAGACCTAGCAGGTATGCCAGAATCGGCGCTGGCAGCAGCGAAAGCTGCCGCAGAAGCAAAAGAGTTAGATGGTTACCTCATTACGCTAGATATCCCATCTTACCTACCTGTCATGACGTACTGCGATAACCAAGAGTTGCGTAAAGAAGTGTACGAAGCGTACGTGACGCGCGCTTCTGATCGCGGTCCAAACGCAGGCAAATGGGATAACTCAGAAATCATGACTGAGCAGCTAAAACTGCGCCATGAAATTTCACGTATGCTAGGTTTCAATACTTACAGTGAAAAGTCGTTAGCAACAAAGATGGCTGAAACGCCGGATCAAGTGCTGGGCTTCCTGAATGACCTAGCGACACGAGCGAAACCGCAAGGTGAACGTGAAGTCGAAGAGTTACGTCAGTTTGCGAAAAGTGAGTTTGGTGTTGAAGAGCTGAACGTTTGGGATATCGCTTACTACAGCGAGAAACAAAAGCAGCACCTGTTCCAAATTTCGGATGAAGAACTGCGCCCATACTTCCCAGAGTCAAAAGTCGTGAGCGGTCTGTTTGAAGTGCTAAACCGCGTGTTTGGCATGACCGTTACTGAGCGCGAAGGCGTAGACACTTGGCATGAGTCCGTGCGCTTTTTCGATATCTTTGATGCTGAAGGCACACTCCGTGGCAGCTTCTACCTAGATCTCTACGCTCGTGAACACAAACGTGGCGGCGCGTGGATGGATGATTGTCGTGGTCGTCGCGTTACGCTATCTGGCGAGCTGCAAACGCCGGTTGCGTATCTAACGTGTAACTTCAACCGTCCTGTAGGCGACAAACCAGCACTGTTCACGCACGATGAAGTCGTGACGCTATTCCATGAGTTTGGTCATGGAATCCACCACATGTTGACGCAAGTTGATACAGGTGCTGTTTCAGGTATTAATGGCGTGCCTTGGGATGCGGTTGAGCTACCAAGTCAGTTCCTAGAAAACTGGTGTTGGGAAGAGGATGCGCTGGCGTTCATTTCTGGTCACTATGAGACAGGTGAGCCGCTACCGAAAGCGATGCTAGACAAAATGCTCGCAGCGAAAAACTTCCAATCTGCGATGGGTATTTTGCGTCAGCTAGAATTCGGCTTGTTCGATTTCACGCTTCACACTGAATATGACCCAGAAGTGGGTGCGCGTGTACTGGAAACTCTGGCGAAAGTGAAAGAGAAAGTCGCGGTAGTTCCTGCGGTTGAGTGGGCGCGTTTCTCACACAGCTTTGGTCATATTTTTGCTGGTGGCTACAGTGCGGGTTACTACAGCTACCTGTGGGCTGAAGTGCTGTCGTCAGACGCGTATTCTCGCTTTGAAGAAGAAGGCATCTTCAACAAAGAGACGGGTCTAAGCTTCCTGAACAACATCCTAGAAATGGGGGGCAGTGAAGAGCCAATGGAGCTGTTTAAGCGCTTCCGTGGCCGCGAGCCACAAATCGATGCACTGTTGCGCCATTCGGGTATTGCGGCGTAAATTGAGCAAAAAACATCAAGGCCAACCGAACGGTTGGCCTTTTTTGTACATTTTTTATAAAAAATTTTACGGATTTACGTTGCGGTTGATCGGGTTCTGCAACGATATCAATGTCTCCGTGGACTGAACCTCATCAATGGCTTGCAGCTTGTCGATCAGTACAAATTGCAGCTCTTCAATCGATTTGCACATCAATTTGACGAATATGTTATACGCGCCCGTGGTGTAGTAGGCTTCAACGACTTCGTCGAGCGCGTTGAGTTTTTCTAACGCGGAGTGGTAATCACGAGCTGCATTGAGGTTAATACCAATAAAGCAGCACACATCGTAGCCAAGCTTTTTGGTATTGATGATCACCTCCGTTCCTTCGATGATGTCAGCCGACTTCATCTTCTCGATACGCACATGGATAGTGGCAGGGCTGACATCGAACTGCTTTGCCATTTCTGCGTAGGGCGTTCTGGCGTCAGCCATCAGTGTTTTTAATATTGCGCGGTCAAGGTCGTCGAGTTTCGGCAGGCTCGCATTCATACTATGATTTCCGTTAGGGATAGAGTTTTACCTCCCTTTTATACTCATAGCGGATAGGATTCACAAGGTTTGGCAGGAGTAACTGCGGGTTAACTCCGAGCTATGGAGATAATGTGCAGCGTTTTCTGGTTATTGCCGCGCTATGTTGGAGCGCGTTTGCTACGGCCTCAGATCCGAAGGTGTTGGTCGTGCACTCCTATCATCAGGGGTTTTTCTGGACGGACTTCATACAGCGAGGCATCGAGCAACAGCTGGGCGATCGAGCGCTGGACATGCGTGTGCTCTATCTAGACTCGAAACGTAACCAGAGTGAGCAGTTTTTTGCACAACTAAAATCCTTATATCTTACGAAATTACGCAAAGAGCGATTCGATGCCATTTTAGTGAGCGATAACAATGCGCTTGAACTCATGCAGCGTTTAGCCCCAATCATCAAAGACACCCCAGTTATATTTAACGGCATTAATAACTACCATCCTTCTTTACATCGTTCTCTGAATGCAACCGGAGTCATGGAAGATGTCGATTTGGAAGCGAATCTCGCTCTTATTGAGCGCTTACATCCGAACTACACACAAGTTCTCATAGTCAGTGACCACTCGGTGACCGGTGAGGTGTTGCGTTATCAAATCGACAATTTTGTCCTCAAGTTCCCGCAATATCGAGACAAAATCGTACAAGTTGTCCCAGACAGTATCATCGATCTAAAACAACAAGTCGCAAAACTGAGTTCCGATAAAGTCGTCTTGTTCTGGACCTATTACCGAGATAAACAAGGTATGGTTGGCAGCGAGCGTGACTGGGTTGGTGTCAACAAAGTCTCAAACGCGCCGCTGTTTATGGTGCATGACATTGGTTTGGGTCATGGCGCAGTTGGAGGGGTTATTCAAAGTGGTTATCGGCATGGTATTGAGAGTGCAGAGATGCTTGAATTCGTTTTGGATAACCCTGATCAGCCTCTGCCTGCCGTGAAAAAAAGTGATTCTGAAATAAAGCTCGATTACCAAGCGGTAGCGCGTTGGGGATTGGGGGCTGAACAAGAGGTTTCTGCGGTATTTTTTAATAAGCCAATGAAGCTTTCTGAACGTTTTGCCAAGGAAATTCGCCTGTTTGGTAGTCTGTTTGTGGTGATGTCGGTGGTCATTTTGCTGATGGGTTATTATTTACAGCGGATGCGTCGCAGTGAGAGCGCTGCGCGAGAAAGCCAGGCTATTCTAGAATCGATTTTCGATCAGAGCATGCAGTATATGGGCATTTTGGATGCCAACGGTGTGCTTAAATCGGGCAACGATCACCTTCAATCCTTACTTTATCACAAAGGACTGCGTTTAGACCGACCACTTTGGTTTCATCCCAACTGGAGTGAGAAAGCCCAAGCGCTGCTAGAGGAGTATTTCCATGCGCCTCACCATCAAGTGTCGACGTTTGAAGCTGAAATTTGGAGTAAAGAACACGGCGCCTTGGTATTAGAAGTTTCGCTCAAGCCTTTTTCTCAGCAAGTAGGGAATCATAAGCAATACTTGTTTGAAGCGCGCGATATTACCAGTCGTAAATTGATGGAGGACAAGCTCTACCAACGTGAGTCAACTCTACGCAACTATTACGAGCAGCAGCCTGTGATGATGGTGACGCTTGATAGTAATAACCGAATTCAAGAAGTGAATCGATTTGCTCAACTACTTCTTGGCTACAAACCGATGGACATGCTCGGACATCGCCTGAGGGAGTTCTATTTTGATGACAAAGTGCTGTTCCCTCGCCAAGTGTTATTGCAACCCAACCAGCAAGTGCATGGTGTTTGGCGACGTGAAGTCGAGTATCGTCATGCAAATGGTCATCGTGTTTGGGTGCGCGAGAATATTCGTCCGCTGAGTGAATCTGAGCAACTGCTGATTGTGGGCGAAGATATTACCGAAACCAAACTGCTCTCCGAGAAATTGGAATACCAAGCTCGCTATGACTTACTGACGGGGACTTACAACAGAAACCATTTTGAACTAGAGCTTAAGACCGCACTGTGCGAAGTGGACAGCCATCGTCGAGTCCACGCCATGTTGTACCTCGACTTAGATCAACTAAAAGTCCTCAATGATACGGTTGGGCATGATGCAGGTGATGCGGCGATTCAATTCTGCGCCAGTATGCTGGAAGGCGTTCTGCCGTACAATTCCATCTTGGCTCGAATGGGAGGCGATGAGTTTGCGGTGTTACTCAAAGACTGTGACGAATATGGCGCCATCAATATTGCCAAACTGATCATCTCGACACTAAGCGAACACCTCTTTATTTGGGAAGACACACGCCTGTTCATCAGTTGCTCAATTGGTATCCGTATCATCGATCATACCGCTGATACGCCACAAATGGTGCATGCTCAAGCAGACTCTGCTTGTCACGCCGCTAAAGAGCAAGGCCGTAACCGCTATAATCTATTCAGCTTAGATAACGAAGAGTTGCAGCGTCGTCAGATGGAAATGCAGAGCGTCAATTTGGTGCATGAGGCATTGTCGAATCAACGTTTAGAACTGTTTGCTCAACCGATAAAAAGCTTACAAAAGCACGAGACTCAAATGTATTTTGAGATTTTGGTGCGTATTCGCAATGGGTACGGTGATTATGTTTCTCCTGCGCTGTTTATCCCTGCTTCCGAGCGCTACAACATTGCCCATTGGATTGATAAGCAGGTTATTACTCAAACGCTAGAGTGGTTTGAACAGCGTCCTGAGGTGGTTGAACAGCTTGGTCGCTGTTCGATAAACCTTTCAGGTCAATCTATGGGGAATCAAGAGTTTATTGACTTCTTATTGGAGCGATTGGAAAGTTCGACTCTGCCGTGTGAAAAAATCTGCTTAGAAATCACCGAGACAGCGGCGATGAGCAATCTGGATCAAGCCATTGAGCTGTTTACCAAGCTAAAGGCTTTGGGTTGTATGATTGCATTGGATGATTTCGGATCTGGATTGTCTTCATTTGGCTACTTAAAGAAACTTCCTGTCGATATCGTGAAAATTGATGGTCTTTTCGTGCAAGATATCAACGTAAATGAAATGGACCGCGTGATGGTTCGTTCAATCAATGACTTGGCGAAGCAACTAGGTAAAGTGACGGTGGCGGAGTTTGTCGAAAATGACCAGGTTATGCAGCATTTGATAGACCTCGGTGTGGACTACGGTCAAGGCTACGGTATTGGTCATCCTAAGCCGCTTTCTGAGCTAGTGGAGCAACTGACGGTTGTATAACCTCTGCGTAGCAAGCTCAACCTAGCATTAATAGGTAACTTAGGTATACACTCAGCGCCAGTTACCTCGATTTTTATTGGAGCCTCCTTTTGCAACTGCAATTGATCTGTGAAAACCCGTCTCAACAATCTCATCTTGATGAACTCGCTGCGCGTTGGCAGCTGTCACACACTGACGATAGCGATTTTGCTTTGGTGCTAACCACCGAGCGTTTGGAGCTACGTAAAGTGGATGAGCCAAAGCTGGGTGCAATCTTTGTGGATTTGATTGGTGGTGCGGTAGGTCATCGTCGCAAGTTCGGTGGTGGTAAAGGCCAAGCAATTGCGAAAGCTGCGGGGTTGAACAAAGGGGCAACGCCAACCGTGTTAGACGGCACGGCAGGTCTTGGTCGTGATGCGTTTGTGCTCGCCTCGCTAGGTTGTAAAGTGCAGATGGTCGAGCGTCATCCAGTCGTAGCGGCTTTGTTAGATGATGGCTTGGATCGAGCGAAACAAGACCCAGAAATCGGCACCTGGGTATCTGAGCGCATGTCGCTAATCCATGCTTCTAGCCATGATGCGCTGGAACAATTGGCGCAAGATAAAGACTTTGTCCAGCCAGATGTGGTGTATCTTGACCCGATGTATCCGCACCCAGAAAATAAAAAGAAGTCGGCGCTCGTAAAAAAAGAAATGCGCGTTTTCCAATCGTTGGTTGGCGCCGATTTGGACGCCGATGGTCTGCTAGAACCAGCCATGGCGTTAGCCACAAAGCGTGTAGTAGTTAAACGCCCAGACTATGCTAACTGGCTGAACGAGAAAAAACCGACCATGGCGATTGAAACGAAAAAAAATCGCTTCGATGTCTACGTTAAAGCATCGATGGCATAACTTCCTGACGGCTCAACTTTTCTTGTCACAGTACGGTGTGTCGTGCTGTGACTCAGCCTCTCTTTCCTCGTCTCTATTGATAGTTTTCTCTTGCTAATTCCCTTCCCTGACTGTATATCTAACTAAGAATTATTATTATTTCACTTGTTGTGATGCGGTCGATAACTGGGAAGCTGGAGTAGTAGAATGGCTAAACGTTTATGTAAAATGAGTCGCAAACAGATCGCGGCAGAACTTGGTGATATCCATCGTTTAGTTGTCGCACCAAAATTCGTTTGTCGTTCTTGCGCACGCTCTTCATCGGCCAAAGATACCCTTTGTAAGCCAGCCGCAATTCCTCCACAAAAATGCCAAGACAAGCCATTGAGTGAGCAACAAGCATGTGGCTTATTGGTTGAAGCTCTGCCAGCACAAGCGATTCCAGTGATCACTAAACAAAGCAACGAAAAAGCCGCGATTGTGAGGCGTGTTGTTGAGCGTGTGAAAGAGAAAAAACAAGCCGAAAAATCTCCGGAGCCAGTAAGAGCCGACGCACCAGTATGGTTTGATTTAGCTGATAAAAAATCGCTCAAGAAAGCGAAAAAAACACTGAAAAAGCACTATAAGCAGCAAAAGAAGTTGCTAAAAGTGGCGAAAAAACAACAAAAGTTACTTAAGCGTCAGCGCAAGCTTGAAGCGCGCAATGCGAAACTAGAAGTGTTGCTGCCAACGCCACCTAATGCTTTGATAAACGCAATCTCACAAGCCAAAGTGCATTAATCAAACAAAAAACGCTCTCCAGTCGGAGAGCGTTTTTTATTGCTGGAATATTTGTTAGTAGCGATGGCGTTACTTATTGGCGTAGCTCATTTCGACGCGCTTTTTCACCCAGGTTTCGTTAATCCATAGGGATAGCATGATGATCGCACCGCCAATGGCGAGTCGCATGACATCAACATCGCGGTTCCAAATCACAATGTTTACAATCAAGCCCGCCGGAACCAATGCATTGTTCATTACTGCCAGTGCACCTGCGTTCACCATAGTCGCGCCTTTGTTCCAAGCAAAGTAACCAAAACCAGAAGCAATCAACCCAAGGTATGTCAGAATGCCCCATTGCGTTGTAGTGGTTGGTAGTTTGTCGAGGTTACCCATGAGCGCGAAAGCCACGGTTGCTACACAAAGTGCACCTAAGTAGAAGTAGCCAAACACGGTGTGTTGTGGCAAATCGACGGGTTCACTCTCCATGATATATTTGTAGCCCACCTGACCGATGGCAAAGCAGAGGTTTGCTCCTTGTACGACCAAAAAGCCCAGTAGGAAATCTTCATTAATGCCTGCAAATTTAATCCAGGCGGCACCAAATACGGCTATTGCAGCGGTAACTAAGTACCAAGGTGAAAAGCGACCTTTCAAGAAGTCATAGATTAGCGTGACGTAAATGGGTGTGAATACGGTGAACAGCAATACTTCTGGCACGGAAAGGAGCAAAAAAGATTGGTAGTAGAAGCAATACATCAAGCCGAGCTGGAAGCCACCGACGGTCATCAGTTTCGCGATTAGGGATTTGCTAACGCCACGGAATTTCAAAAAGGGAATGAAAACCAAACTCGCCAGTGCCACGCGCATGAACACCGAGAACCAAGAATCAACCTGACCGGCGAGGTAAACGCCGATCAGGCTAAATGAGAATGCCCAAAGTAGGGTAACTGCGGATAGATAAGCCATGGATGAGAATCTTTATCAACAACAAATGTGCCCGCAGTCTAACCAAGTTTTATCGTTGCGCCAATCAGTCTTTTAGCGGTACGACCAGCATATCGACTGGTGAGCAGTTAATCAGCTGTCGAGTCGAAGATAGAATCTTGCTCCAGAAATCTTGGTGATGACCACAAACCACCAAATCAATGCTGTAGTCTTGAATGGTATCGCACAGCTCATTACTCAAATCGCCACTACCGACTAAAGTATGGGCAATTGGGTATTGCGCATATTCTGCGAAGTTTGCCAATTGTGTGCGCGATGCTTCCATTGCTTGATGTTGCGCTTCTGCCATATTGATATCGATAAGCCCGGTGTAGAGTTCTGCGTAGTTCACGTCGATGTGAATAAAAGAGACTTTCGCATCCAGAGGTTTAGCCAGTGATACGGCTTTCTTAATCAACACTTTACTGTCGTCTGAAAGGTCGACTGCCACAAGTATGTGTTTGTAACTCATATTGCTATCTCCTTGTAAGGTCATAGTTTTAGATTAGCACCAACCCCAAAAAAAATTTGCTGAAGTGATCTCATATCGGTGCCGTAGGTACAAAGTCTTGTCTCAGTAATCATGTTATAGTGGCGTTATACCCAAGTGACTTTGATATGCTGAAATAAGCGTAGTGTTACTGACTAGAGTTGAAGTGAAACTTCGCCGTGTCTGCCAGACCAAGCTATTCTCGCAGCGTCATTTATTTCGAGGTTACTTGGGTATATTGCATGCACAATAATAGGAGTTAACATGCTGTCTCAAACTATGGTCGAACAATTGAATGAGCAAATTAACCTAGAATTTTTCTCATCCAATCTATACTTACAAATGAGTGCTTGGTGTGAAGACAAAGGTTTTGAAGGTGCGGCTGAATTTTTACGCGCTCACGCCGTAGAAGAAATGGAGCACATGCAACGCCTATTCACTTACGTGAGTGAAACTGGCTCAATGCCAATCTTAGGCGCTATTGATGCGCCAAAGCATGACTTTGCGAGCCTAGGTGACGTTTTCCGCGAGACATTTGAACATGAGCAAATGATCACGGAAAAAATCAACAAACTGGCGCACGTTGCATTTACTAGCCAAGACTACTCAACGTTTAACTTCCTACAGTGGTACGTGTCAGAACAGCACGAAGAAGAGAAGTTGTTTAAAGGGATTTTAGATAAGATCGAACTGGTAGGTGAAGACGGTAAAGCGTTGTTCTTCATTGACAAAGATCTAGCACAAATGGCGAAAGAAGGTTCATCTTCAATCATGGATGCTCCAGCTGCGTAAACGCGTTTTGGGACGTTGTAAGTAGCGGGTAAAGACGAAGTGTTGATCGTCTTTTTCTCTTGAGCATTGTTGAAGATGTAGGGAGGAAAAGATGATCAGTGGAGACACAATCTTATTTGCGCTAATGGTGGTAACTGGAGTTAATATGGTCCGGTATCTCACCGCTCTTCGTTCTCTAATTTATATCATGCGTGAAGCGCATCCGCTGTTATATCAGCAAGTTGATGGTAATGGTTTTTTTACTACTCATGGAAATGTCACCAAGCAGGTGAGGTTGTATCACTACATTAAAAGTAAAGAATATCATCATCACCACGATGAAATTTTTACTGGTAAGTGTGAAAGAGTGCGTGAATTGTTTGTTCTATCGACCGCGTTGCTCGGCGTGACGCTACTTGCGGCCTTCATTCTCTAAGAGTCAATAATCCAGAAGTTGTTCTGTCTGAGATTTTGCGGACATACAGAGCGCTTAGAGTTTAAGCGCTTTTCCCTTTCGGTATTTGTCGGTAGAATGTCGCGCCTAGAAAGCAAGGATGTGCAATGTGCACATCCTTTTTTATTTTGATTCGATACCAATCAGTCTAAGAGCTACCGATGAGTAAGAAATTTGATGTTGTTGTAATTGGCGCAGGCGCAGCAGGTTTAATGTGTGCTGCAGAAGCAGGCAAGCGAGGCCGCCGTGTTTTGGTGCTCGATCATGCTAAAAAGCCAGGACGTAAAATCCTTATCTCGGGCGGTGGTCGTTGTAACTTCACTAACTACGACGTTTCAGCTAATCACTATTTGTGTCAAAACCCGCACTTTGTTAAGTCGGCGCTCTCCCAATACACTAACTGGGATTTCATCTCGATGGTGTGTAAACATGGCATTGAGTTCGAAGAGCGTGATCACGGCCAGTTGTTTTGTGTCGATGCATTTACGGCCAAAGATATCGTGAAGATGTTGTTAGCTGAGTGTGACATGCCGAACATCGAGCAGCGTTACCAATGCGATGTTCATTCGATTGAAAAAATTGATGAAGGCTTTCGTTTGCATGCTGGTACTGAGATTGTCGAATGTGAGTCTTTAGTTATCGCAACAGGTGGCTTGTCGATGCCAAAACTGGGAGCGACACCATTTGGTTATAAAGTCGCGGAACAATTTGGTCTTCGAGTTATTCCAACCACGGCAGGGCTTGTACCATTTACTCTGCATAAAGAAGACAAAGAAGACTTTGCTGAGTTATCTGGTATCGCGGTACCTGCGGAAATTACGGCTGAAGATGGCACCATGTTCAAAGAAGCCCTGCTCTTCACACATCGTGGGTTATCTGGTCCAGCAGTGTTACAGATTTCTTCATTCTGGCGGGCCGGACAAAAGGTGTTGATCAATCTTGTGCCAAACGATGATGTTGCTGAGTTATTAGAACGCAGTCGTGAGAAGCATCCAAATCAGTCACTCAAGAATACGCTTGCCAAAGTGCTGCCTAAGCGTCTGGTTGAAGTCTTAATTGAACGTAAAGAGCTAGTCGATAAACCGCTAAAACAGTTCAATCAAAAGGAGCTTGCGGCGATTGTGGAGCGTCTAGAGCATTGGGATATCGCCCCGAATGGCACTGAAGGCTACCGAACTGCGGAAGTGACACTCGGCGGTGTCGATACTGATCACTTATCCTCGAAAACCATGGAATGCAAAGACATTAAAGGGCTTTATTTTATTGGTGAAGTGATGGATGTGACTGGTTGGCTAGGGGGCTACAATTTTCAGTGGTGCTGGTCGAGCGGCTTTGTTGCGGGGCAGTGGGTTTAATCAAACACCAAACGCAGCCTAACTGCATAAAAGATAAGATACAAAAAGAGCACTGAATAAAATTCAGTGCTCTTTTTGTACTCCCATAGCGAGTTACTCGTCTTGATACTTTTCGAGTTTGTTATAGAGCGTTTTCACGCTAATGCCTAACTCCTGCGCTGATTCCGTTTTATTGCCTTGATTCTCTTCAAGGGTATTGAGAATGGCGGCTTTTTCTAGCTCTTCTAGCGAAACGCCCGCCGGAACAAGGTCTTCGATGCTGGTGCCTGTTTCCAATGGTGGTGTGTCGAAGATAAGATGTTCATCTCGGATGGTGTCATCAGCCAAAATGAATGCACGCTCGATCGTGTGTTTGAGCTCACGGACATTACCTGGCCAGTCGTGTGCAGCGATTTTTTGGATCGCAGAGTCAAGAATCGTTTTGGTTTTTGCCTCATTGGCGTTGCGGTGCGCAATAAAGTGCTTGGCCAGACCTACGATATCACCGCCTCGTTCTCGCAGTGGCGGTATCGTTAATGGGAAATGCGATAAGCGGAAAAACAGATCTTCACGCAGGAACTGCTCCTCAATGGCGATTTTAGGATCACGGTTTGTAGCAGCAATGATGCGAGTATTAGCGATATGAACCGTATTACTGCCAACTGGGCGATACTCTCCGGTTTCTAGCACCCGCAATAGCTTCACTTGATGCTCGATAGGCATCTCGGTGATTTCATCTAAAAATAGGGTGCCGCCCTCTGCCTGCTTAAATACACCTTGGTGAGTTTTATTTGCTCCGGTAAAAGCGCCTTTCTCATGGCCAAACAGTTCACTATCAACCAATTCAGGGCTAATGGCACCACAGTTAATCGCTATAAAGGGCTGTTGTTTACGCTCACTCGCTAAGTGGATGGTCTGCGCCACCAGTTCTTTGCCTGATCCACTTTCACCGACAATAAGGACGTTGGCTTCTGTTTTAGCAACGCGCCTGATCATACGATAGAGCTGATGCATCGGAGAGGAAGAGCCGACCAAAAGACCAAATTGGTCAAGATCGCTGGTGGACACTTTACGCCCTTGATCTTGTTTGTGTTGATAGTACTGGCTGACTTCGCTCAGGGTGTCCGTCAGAATGGCAATATCAACGGGCTTTCTGTAGTGAAAAATAGCACCCAAGTTCATCAGCTTATCCAAGTTCTCGTTTGGAGCGCCTGAGCTAATGATGATCAAGTCCATATCGTAGATGTCTTCGATATTAGAAAGACGTTGATAATCTGCACTAGTAAAGTGGGCGACTTCAACAATCGCAACTTCCGGTTTGAGTTGTAGGAAATCTTCAATCCATTGGTCTGCGGCATCGATGTCATGCAGACGAAATTTGTTCAGTTCCTGGCAAGAAGCGATGGCATTTTTAAGTGATGGATCTTGTATTCTTAGAAACAGGCTTGGCATCGACATAGAAATGTCCTCTTTACTATGACAGAAACAATGTACGTGGATTATTCTCACTTCACAAGACAAAATATTGTCAGCATAGATTTAAGGATTTGTTCGGTATTTTTATGTTATTAGCCCCTTTTTGATATATATCGGTGAGAGCCATCAGTAGATATTTCCTTTTGTTCAGATTTTTATTTTTAAAATAATAATTTTGCTATTAATTGATTCTGGAGAAATAGCCTTTCTGTTTTATCAGGTTATTTAGGCACAAGTGACGGAGGCTTTATCACCGATTAAAAATTACATTTTTTACGTGTAAATAATTCATGCTTATACTTTATTGCTCATCTCATTTTTACCTCTTTCCTTTATTAGTCACTTAAAAACAATGAGTTATAAAGTTGGCACGTGGTTTGCTTCTAGGGAAGTGCAACGTCAATAAAGGAGAATTACCATGAATAACATCGCAGCTAAAATTGTACTTACGTCAGTTCTTGCTACTTCATCTACAGCAGTCTTAGCGAGTGATAAATGGGAAAAAGAATCCATGGACGCTTGGCTAGATGGTAAAGCTGAAACCACACTACTGCTAAACAGCAATCTCAACTCTTTTGATATCAATACCGATGTTGAGAATCAGGTCGTTACCCTTTCTGGTTCGGTAAACAATGATCTTGAAAAATCACTTGCCGAAGAGCTTGTTACTGGTCTTGATGGTGTGAAAAAAGTAAACAACGAATTGTCAGTAGTGAATGAAGGCAAGAAAGAAACTGATTCAGAAGCTTTAGCTACACTGACCGATTCTAAAATCACGACTATAGTTAAAACGCGCCTACTAATGGATACCAATGTGAGTGGTACGGATATTGATGTAACGACAGAACGCAAAACGGTAACGTTGGCAGGTCAAGTTAATTCAGATGCGGAGCATGATCTTGCAATTTCAATTGCAAATAACACCAATGACGTAAATAAGGTGATTGATAAGCTAGAAGTGGTTCAATAATAGCGAGCCGAGTGATTTAACCCACTTTTATTAGGAGGTAACACTATGGTTCGTTGGATGTTTATTTTTCTGGCACTGGCACTAATTTCTGCACTATTAGGCTTTACTGGTATTGCAGGAGCTGCTGCCTCTATCGCGCAAGTGATATTTTACCTATTCCTATTGTCATTAATTGTATCAATAGTGATTGTTCTGCTGGGAAGAAAAAACGTAAATAGATAGGAGATTCCATGCGACTTACGTCATTTATTTACCGTATCGCCGCAGTATTCGGTTTGGTGTTTGCGTTGGCAGCTTGTAGTGAAGAAGGGCCAATGGAACAGGCCGGCAAAAAGATAGATGAAGCCGCCGAAGAAACCCAAAATGCGATTGAAGATGAATGTGAAAACATTAAAGAAAACCTAAACGCTGAAGACCAAGACTGTTAGCCGAATCAGGTTAGGTTTTTTACGCATAGCTATGTAAGAGAGGGGCGGTCAATAACCGCCCTTCCTTTTGTCCCAATTGTTTACAATCAGATAAGGAGTCAAAGATGAAAAACATATTTGATGTACTGAAAGAGAGTCATGAAAAGCAACGCCTTTTACTCGATGCTCTGATGGAAACGTCTGGAGATTCCCCCGCTCGTGAAGAGTTTTATCACAACCTTAAAGAGGAACTCGAACAGCACGCAGCGGCAGAAGAGCGGTTTTTCTACGCGCCTTTAATAGATAGCGATAAGACCATTGATCTCACTCGCCATGGCATCGCAGAGCATCATGAAATTGATAAAGTGATTGCACAGCTTGATGCAACCGATATGAGCTCGCCAGCGTGGCTCAACCTAATGAAAACCTTACGTCACAAAGTGTTGCACCATCTTGAGGAAGAAGAGCAGCGTTTCTTCCAGTTAGCCGGCAAGGTAATGACCGATAAGCAGAAAATGAAACTAGCGGATGGTTATGTTGAAGAGGTGGCAAGCTAGGTAGAGTGTTGGACCTTTTCGTGCCATTTCGGCACGGGAAGGCACTCAATCAAGGCGTTTACTCAAGTTCATGTATCCAAGCTCAATCCCCCGCGTATTCTAACTTCCACTAAAAAGTGCACTCGCTGAAGGCAAGGAGAGCGAATGTTTATCATCAAATATTATATTCTTGGCGCTCTGATCAGTTTATTGGCCGCTATCTATACGCCTCAAATTATCGTTAGTCTGCTGTTCTTGTGGATATCTCTTTCTTTAGCGTTGGTCAGCGTAGCCTACGTATTCGACATTCCCTCTATTTTTAGAAAAAACCAAGATGGCAAGATTGTCAGGTGGATTCGCTGGGCATTCATCCCATTTTTATTGGGGGCTAGAGCGTATAACGCCTGGGAAAGACGGCGTGATACTGTACCTCCAATCCAAAAAGTCAGCGACAATTTATACCTATCTCGCCGTTTGTTTCAGAGTGACTTAGATTTTCTCGAATCCAATGAGATCTCTTGTATTGTCGATGTCACCGCAGAATTTGCAGGCCTTGAAAGCGCGATGACCGACAAGCAGTTTCATTACCTTTCGATTCCGGTACTCGACCACAAAGCCCCAACGCTAGAGCGCCTGCGCCATGCGATTAACTGGATTGATACTCAAATCTCGTGCTCGCGGGCAGTGGTTGTGCATTGTGCGTTAGGGCGTGGTCGTTCAGTGTTTGTTGTGGCGGCGTATTTATTAAGCAAAGACCCGTCACTGACGGTTGAATCCGTGATGAAAAAAATCAATGACGTACGCAGTACCGCGAGATTGAATAAATTACAGATTAGAACGTTACGAGCGATCAGTGAAAAAGGCGTGCTAGGGCTGGATCAATCCACTTGGATGGTGGTTAACCCTGTTGCAGGTGGCGGAAAATGGGAGGAAAACGAACAGCACTTGATTCGTGAACTAACCAAAAAATATCGCTTGAGTATTCATCAAACCACCACAAACCTCAGCGCCGAGCAGCTAACACAACAGGCAAAAGAAAATGGAGCTAAGCAAATCATCGTAGCTGGTGGCGATGGCACAGTAACAGAGGTGGCGAGCCAATTGGTGGATACCGACCTAAAACTCGGTATTGTTCCGCTCGGAACTGCCAATGCGTTATGTCATGTGCTCTATGGCGTTGGCGCAAAATTCTCACCGGTCGAAAAAGCGTGTGAAGCGTTGCTTGGCGGACACTGCCAACGTATTGATACTGCGGAATGTAATCAGCGGCTTATTTTATTGGTCTTAGGCATTGGGCTAGAACAGAAAATGATCGAGCACGCTCAGCGAGAAGAGAAAAATGTTTTTGGACAACTAGCTTACCTCACCGGCTTTTTTAATGCTGTAGTGGCGGAAGAAACGCAAGCTTTAACCGTTTCGTTAGACGATCCAACTGAAGATGGAAACCACGACAATAATACACAAACGCTTGAAGTCCATAGTTTTGTCGTTGCGAATATCGCTCCATTTAGTACGTTGCTTGCCCAAGGTGGTGATGCGCCGCAGCCTGATGATGGCAAGCTGCATATCACATATTTAGATAACACCGAGTCTTTAGGCGGACGTCTTATCGCATTGTCGGATCTGACATTAACGAGCGTAGGCGCACAGGAAGAATCGACACATTTTCAATACGCGACGGCTCAGAGCGTCACTATTTCTGCGAATAAACCGATTGAGTATGTGATTGATGGTGAACTGTATTCTGATGAGCAACTGGCAATCAAGCTGCGTCCAAAGTCATTGAACGTATTTGTTCCAAGCCAGAGACGTAAATCAGCTTCGCTTTAACACAGATAATCCGCGGATAACGCGCCATTTGCTTCGTATTCTACATGGCGCTTTTTCTGTGTTGTTTGATGATTTGGTGTGCGTCGTAAAAAGGCTATCAAGGTCGCTGCGTAGTAGATGCAGCGGCTTTTTTCTATCTGCACCTTTTACTAGGTTGATTGGGGATGAGGGTTAAACAAAGTGAAAGAAAGAAGGGCGAGTATAATTACTCACCCTGAGGTAAGTGCTTTTCAATTTCATCGTTTTCAACTTGTAAAGCAGCTAACCAATAAGAAACAAGTGCGGTTAAGTTGGTGTCGTCAATGGCTCTAAGCAGGGCTTTTAAATCATCTAACAGTAATTTATTCATAAAATGCATTTCTTTGTAATTGCCTAACTCGGCAACGCCGTATTCGGTGGCATTTTCTGCAATGAATTGTTCACCATCTTGATCGAAGAACAGCTTCGCCATCTTTTTGATCATCACTTTTTCTATTTTCACGAATCGATATGCCGCTCTTGCGAGTGTCATATGTGATTGCGGGTTAACGAGAGGCAAACACGTTTGGCGATGGTGTGTCATTTTTACGAGTAGCTCCCTTACTCGATTGTTATCCAATGTCATAGTGACCTCTTTATTTATGACTATTGTCGTGGGACATTTCTCGTGATGGTTATGTTAATGCGCCTGTGGGCTTGTCAGAAATGGCCAAAGCAAGTTGGCCATTTCTTTGATCAATACCGAGCTTTATTGCAAAGGCGACCACCAAGTTTTAGCTAATAAGGCTGATGCTGCTGAGTTTTTCTTTGCAGCTTTTTATATCGCTACGAACTTTCAGCAGAACCGAGTTATCCGCCTGCTCTGGGTGGGAAGTAATCAAATTCTCAATCTCTTTGAGTACCTTGCTTTCGACACCTTCAAGCTGTTCTAAATACATAGACTCTTTGTCAGAGGACACTTCCTTCATCACGTCGCTGTAGACCTCACGCGCCTTGATGGTGTAGGAAACCGGAGTGTCGTCGGCAGATTCTTCATTGTTACTTGCTAGAGAGTAGGGAGTGAGCTCAATGACTGCACGCTCACGTACTCTGAGCAGTTCTACCAACACATTATTCAAAGAAGTGTTGTCGATGTTCTCGATGGCCTTGTTGTAAATTTCATTTCCGCTTTCGATAAGCTCAATGATTGAGGCGATGTTTTCATTTTTCATATGCCACTCCTTATTTACTGGTGATAGGGGTGTTTGAGCGTATGGAATACAAACACGATGTTCATCTTCAATTGCAGGTTGTATGCCAATGAGTTTTAAGGCTTATTAATCAGTGACTTAATGTCTTGTTTTGCAATAAATTGCTAACAGTCGGTAAGGCGCTAAGAAAAAATTACAAGAATGGCGGGGAAAGCCTGGAAAGAATTACACGTACAGATACGGCTTTTTATCGAAATAAAAATAAAATCAATAAAAAACAACAACTTAAAATTCTGGCATGGATATGGCTTTGTAGGGAGTAAGTGAGGTCAAACATTGTTTCACTTGATTCACTATTCAACTCATTAATGGAGGCTAGTTATGGCTACTACAAAAGAAAGCACAGTAAAACCTCAAGAGCAGTTAGAAGAAGCATATCACTTAGCGGAACAAGCCACGACGGAAGCCGTTGGCGCGATGAAAGATCAAGCCAAAGAGAAGCTGGATGTCGGTGCACAGCAAGTTCAGCAGGCGACTAAGTCGGCAGAAAATGTAATCAAGGAGCGCCCATTGCTGAGCATAGGCTGTGCCTTCCTTGCTGGTTGGGCGGTTTCGAAGCTGATCAAATAATAGTGGTCACCAAGGATTAAGCCACACAACAGAAAGGCGAGGCTTCACATGAATAACTCAGGGCAAGTTACCAATCAGCAATCAGGCTCGGCGGCTTCAGACAGCGGCCGAGCCCCTGATGGGGCAGAAGAACAGGATATCCAACAAACCATTAATGGTTTGAGCAGCATTCTTGCGCAATTGGACCAACTGACGAAATCGCTAAAAGTATGGTCAGGTTCAACGTTGGATTTGTTCCTCTTGGAGATGAAAGTTAACGTGTCCGCAGTGCGTCAGATTTTGCTGTGTACCGTTGTTTTTACTCTATTGTCGGTATTGTTCGTATTCAGTTTGTGCCTTGCCTCTGGGGTGGTGGTTTATCAGTTAACTGCCAACGTGTATGTTGCCGTGGGTGTATTTATCACATCATTAGGCTTGGCATTATTTGCTTTAGCCTGGTGGCAGAAGCGTTTAGTTGGATTTCTTGGATTCAAAAATACGACAGAACAATTACAGGAGGGGTGGGATGCGCTCGCTACAAAAGCTCAATCGAGCCATGCGGATCAAGCGGATGGAAGGTAAAGCGTCTCTAGAGCAATGCTGTTTGTCGATGGAAATGTTCACGTTTACCACCAAGAAGTTTGTGAGAGAAAACCCTTGGACGACATTAGGCATTAGTGCTGTCGTTGCCGTTACCGCAGCAAAAGCAGGTCGATTGTCTCGACTGACTTCTTCTATTTCGTCAATGGGGCTATTGGTTAGCAGTGTGTCTGATATTACCGATTCGCTCACAAAGCCGGTCGCGGCAGCTTCTCTGGATGAGTCAGATGCGGAGCAAAATGGAAATGCAGCAACACAAGTAAGCAACGCTGCGACGACAGAGGGCGAACCACTCTAATAGCGGATTTCACCGCAAAATTTTCTTACCGATTCTGAGCTTATTATGACAGCGAAATTGAACATTCCTGCCAACACTGCGATTGGTGCAACGCTTCTCGTCCTGTTACTCGTCCCAGGGCTGTATTTTGCCAAGCCAATATTGTTACCTATTGTGCTTAGCACCTTTATTTCTCTGCTGTGCAGCCCTTTCATTAATTATCTTGAAGACAAAGGCTTACCACGTGCTATTACCGTCGTGTTGACGCTGTCATTCCTCGTTGGCGCTTCAATTATTGGTCTTGCCGCCATGTCGGAGCCCGCCAAGCAATGGTGGTCTGAGCTGCCCAGTATCGTGAAAAATGTGTCGCAAGAAGTAAGCGAAGTTACTAAAGTTTCGGCTGATCACCTTAATACTCCATTGAATATCGCCAACGATATGAGTATGGATGAGGTCGGGAACAACACCGTATTTTCTTTGGTAAAAACGCTCGCGACCACTACGCCGACGATTTTGACACAAGCGATGATCGTGCTGTTTATGGTTTACTTTATGCTCAATCATGGACGAAGCTTATTTCGAAAGTCAGTGTCTTACCTACATGGGTTCGCCAAACAGCGCCAAGCGATTGAGTTGGTCAAAGCGCTACAGAAAGACCTATCTCGATACATTGGCACCATCACTTTAGTGAATGCGGGGCTGGGGTTGAGTGTTGGGGCCGTGTTTTTTGTTCTAGGCCTTGAAGATCCATTTCTATGGGGCGCATTTGCAGGCGTGATGAATTTTGCGCCGTACCTCGGCCCTGTCATATCCATGGTGAGCTTTGGCTTTGTTGCTTATCTTCAGTTGGAGTCGGTCAGTTTTATGCTGACGGTGGTGTCTATCTATTTACTGCTCAATTTGATTGAAAGTCAGTTTGTTACACCAACACTATTGGGGAAAAGGTTTAACTTAAACCCGTTAGTGATTTTTGTTTGGCTTGTTTTTTGGGGCTGGCTTTGGGGCGGAATGGGACTATTGATCGGTGTGCCGTTGCTGGTTTGTATCAATATTTTGGTTGATCGTCTAGAGCTATGCCAATCAACCCAAAATCAAGCAAAACAAATCACCTCCGCGGACGTGGCACCGCGAGAGTGACTTGAGGATCAAGCTGGTTCAACGAAACAGTTTTTCAGCGCTCACTGGCTGACTAAACAAATATCCCTGACCATAAATACAGCCTTTTTCGAATAAATAATCGGCTTGTTCCCGAGTTTCTATCCCTTCCGCGACGACTTTCAACGACAGCGTTTTTCCCATGGCAATAATGGCATTCACAATCGCGTTGCTGTCGCTATTACTTGGGACATCACTGACAAATGAGCGGTCAATTTTCAGTTTGTTGATTGGCAAACCTTTCAAGTAAGACAAAGACGAATAGCCAGTTCCAAAGTCATCCAGAGAAATCTCAATACCCAGTTCTCGTAATTGATTTAACGATGCAATGGCTTGTTGAGGGTCGATCAGTAAAAAGCTCTCTGTGATCTCCAAATCTAACCGTTGGGCAGGGTATCCGGTGTTATCGAGGATAGTACTTAATCGCTGAATGAAATTTGACTGCTGAAGCTGCAACGCAGAAACATTGACGGCGATTTTGCCAAACTCGATGCCTTGGTCCAGCCAAGCATTACCTTGCAAACAAGCTTGTTGTAACACCCACTCACCAATGCTTTGAATCAGCCCTGTTTTTTCTGCAATTGGAATAAAGTCTGCTGGTGGTACAAGGCCAAACTCTGGATGCTGCCAGCGTAATAAAGCTTCCACGCCGACAATCGTATTTTGTTCCAAGTTGTATTGCGGTTGGAACTCTAACCGGAGTTGTTGTTTTTCTATTGCTTGATGCAAAGCGGATTGAATGCGTACATGGGATACGGATTTATCGGTCAAATCCGGTGAGTAAAACGCGTAGCCGTTGCGTCCATTTTTCTTCGCTAAGTACATCGCAGTGTCTGCGTTTTTCAGTAAGGTTTCACTGTCTTGACCGTCTCTTGGGTACAAGGCAATACCAATACTGGTCGAGACACGAAGTGAGTCGTGATTTGCTAAGTCGAATGGTTGCTGGAATACGCTTAGAATATCGCCGACGGTTTCCAGTAAGGCAACATCACTATGGATGTCTGGCAAAATAATCACAAATTCATCGCCGCCAATGCGAGCCACATGCGCATTGAGGTGAAGCACATCTTGCAGACGAATCGCTAACTTAGACAGCAATTGGTCACCACAGAAGTGGCCCATGCTATCGTTGATGTGTTTGAAATGGTCGATATCTAAGAATAGGGTGGCAAACGTCTGCTGGCTTTTGTGTCCGGTTTCGATGTGTTGCTCGAGTAAGCTAAGTAAATGAGTGCGATTAGGTAGATTGGTTAATGGATCGTAAAAAGCCATGCGCTGCAGCTTTTCTTCGTGTGCCTTACGCACAGAGATATCTTCAAACACACAAATGTAGTTAATAAGGTGGTTTTTATCGTCCATTACGGCGCTAATGGTCGCTAATTGCGGATAAATGCTGCCATCTTTCTTTCTGTTGATGAATTCGCCTTTCCATTGGCCTTTGTTTTCGAGTTGATGCCACAACTGTTGATAGAAACCTTGATCATGATGACCTGAGCGCAGAATTCGTGGGTTTTTTCCTATCACCTCTTCAGAGCGGTAACCTGTAATTTGGGTAAAAGCCGTGTTTACATCAATGATGTTGGCATTGCGGTCTGTAATGACCATGCCTTCTTGCGAATTGTTGAAAATTTGGGACGCTAAGGAGAGCTGCGTTTCTACCATTTTTCGGCGGGTGATGTTACGTGTCATCCCCAGAATGCCGATTAAGTTTCCCGCATGATCACGGACAGGAGACTTAATGGTTTCTAGCCAAGTGGGGTTATTGTTTTCATCAATTTGACGGCATTCTTCAACAATATTTTGCGTGCCAGTGGCTACCACCAATTTATCGGCATCAATGAATTTTTCCGCACGTTCATGGCTAAACAGGGCAAAATCGTCTTTGCCAATGATTTCACTGTTGGTTTTTTGCCACGCATTTTCTACGCTTCGGTTGGTCATCGAATAAAGACCATCCATGCCTTTTATCCATACGTGGTCTTCAAGGCAGTCGATAAACTCTTGTAGTGTTGGTGTTGGCTTTATTTCCGCGCTTTGATGTCGCGTTTGTTCTTGCTGACAGTGCAAGTTGATATCAAAGCTGATCCGCCCCGCGATTGCGCTTAGCCATGCCGAAACAACCGTTGATTGATCATTAGGGTGAGTCAATGTCAGTACGGCAAGCAATTCGCCATTAGGTAGCCAAATCGGTCCTATGCTCAGGGTTTGCTCTTCAAAAGGGGTATGGCTAACTGTAAAATCTGTCGGCGTAAAGTGATCGACAACTCGCGTTATCACATCGACGATAGCACGATGATTTTGGGTTGAGGTGGACACCTCAGTCGATAGCCACTGCTGAGTATCGCTCAGAGTATAAAGCTGTCCCTGAGCTTGAGTTAAATCACAGCATTGTCGCAGAACGTGTTGCCAGTCTGCCATCAAAGGCGAAGGAATAGCGAAGCGAAACATAATTAATAACGAGTCCTAAATCGCCCAAAGGTAATTATATTAGAATCTAGCGTAAGCTATTGGGCTTTGTGAGTATCGTATCCAACGCGTAGCTAAATCCTAGCAGCGTAAAGTGCTTTCTATCATTAAAATGTTATCTATATCTCTTTTTTATCCAACTTATTGCATCGTTTTTTAGGGCTTTTGATAGGTGATTAAGAAGCGTTTACCGCTTTGGTTTTCTTGCCCCATGAGACTTGCTGAATGACTAAGCCACTGATGATCAATACCAGGCCAATCAAGGTTGAAGGATGAATTTCTTCGCCGATGATGGTAGCTAACAACATGAGTGAGATAAATGGAGAAGCAAAGATCAGATTACTGATACGCGCGGTGTTTTGCGTTGATTTGAGTGCGCTCAGCCACAAAACGAAAGTGATCCCCATTTCAAACAGTCCGACATACGTCACCGCTGCCCAGCCTTTAGCTGAGATCATCTGCCAGTCAGCACCTTCATAAAGACTTAAACCAATGGCGAATGGAATAGCGACCAAAAAGCCGAGCAGAACGCCAACCACAGGGTCGGCCTTATTTTTGGTATTTAAAATCCAGTAACCGGCCCACAGCAGCGTTGATAGCAGCGCAAGACCAACACCCAACGGGCTCTCAAATTCCATGCCTAAAAGATTGCCTTGTGTGGCAATCACTATCACACCGACATAACTAAAACCGCAAGCCAGCCAGTCCTTACCACGGATCTTTTGTCCTAAGAAAACAGCGGCCATTAACGTTAAGGTGATGGCCCAGCTGTAGTTGATCGCTTGAGCCTGAGATGCGGGCAGCAAGTCATATGCTTTGAACAGAATAACGTAATACGCCAAAGGGTTAATCAACCCAAGCAGTAGGTAATACCAAGGGTTTGAGAAAAATGTAGCGCTTAACTGGCCCAATTTACCTTGCACACCACAGATTACTGTTAGCGCAATCGCAGAGACGATACTGGCAATGCATAGCATTTGAATCGGGGTAAATTCTGCCAGCGTGAGTTTAAATGCGGTTGCAACGGTAGACCAAAGTAATACTGCTGAGAGCCCAAATCCTAGGGCGCGACGCTCGTTCATGATGCCTCTGCGTGATGATGTGCCGCTCGATTTGGATAATTTGAGCGGAAGAAAGAATATTATAGGAAGGCCTAGTGTATGCGAGGATTTTTCATCCAACAAACTGGACATTTATCCAGTGTCTAAATACCATTGTTATAGATACAAAACACAGGCTAACTCGCTATTATGCAATGGATTCTTGAGTACCAATCTCTCATTCTCTCTTCTCTTTGTGCTGCCACGCTTAGTGGTGTCGCTGCCGGTTGGTGGGTGAAACAGCGTTTTATCACCCAAACTCAGCTTCTCGAGCAACAACTTGTTTCAGAAAAACAGCTTCATCAACAGCAACTTGAACAGGTCAAGCAAAGCCTTGCCGATGCCCAGCAAGAGTTGGATGAATTAGATGATGAGCGCGATAAAGCCGCGTTTGAAGTACGCCAAACACATGGAAAGCTGATGGCAGCAATGGAAAAACTGCGTTACTTCGAGGCCGTAAAGCAAGAGCGCCAGCAATACTTTGATGAGCTTGGTCAAATGCGTGAACACAAATCACGTCTAGAAACGCAGCTGCGTGAACAGCAAGCTCGCCATGAGCAAATTAACCAAGCTAATGCCGAAAAACTGCAAATTTTAGAACAAGCGGAAGCACGCTTGAAACAACAATTTGAGCACTTGGCCAATCAACTGTTTGAAGAAAAAACCGCGAAGGTCGATTTGCAAAACCGTCAGAGTTTAGAAGGCTTGTTGTCACCGCTTAGAGAACAGTTAGAAGGGTTCAAAAAGCACGTTAATGACAGCTTTAGTCAAGAAGCTAAAGAGCGCCATACCTTAGTGCATGAGCTGAAAAACCTGCAACGTTTGAACGAGCAAATGACGCGCGAAGCGGTTAATTTGACCCAAGCGTTGAAAGGGGACAACAAACAGCAAGGTAACTGGGGCGAAGTGGTGCTCGCTAGGGTACTTGCCGAATCTGGCTTGCGTGAAGGGCACGAATATCAGACTCAGGTGAACTTACAAAATGAAGCAGGCAAGCGTTACCAACCTGATGTCATTGTGCATCTCCCACAAAACAAACAAGTGGTTGTAGATTCCAAAATGGCGTTGGTTGCCTATGAGCGCTACTTCAACGCCGAAACTGATGCTGAGCGCGATCAGGCTTTGAATGCGCACTTAGCTGCTCTACGTGCACATATCAAAGGGTTAAGCATGAAGGACTACCACAAACTCAAAGGTATTCAGAGTTTGGACTATGTTCTGATGTTTATCCCGGTTGAGCCGGCGTTCCAAGTCGCGATTCAAGCCGATCCAAGCTTGATTAAAGACGCGATGGAGCAAAACATCATTTTGGTGAGCCCAACAACGTTGCTGGTGGCATTGCGCACCATTGATAATCTATGGCGCAATGAACGCCAAAATGAAAACGCCAAAATGATTGCGCAGCGTGCGACAAAACTCTACGACAAATTACGATTGTTTGTAGACGACATGGAGGGGCTCGGCGGTGCGCTGGATAAGGCGAATCAAAGCTATCAAGGTGCGATGAACAAGCTTGCCACAGGGCGCGGAAATGTGATTCGCCAAGCCGAAAGCTTTAAACACTTGGGAGTTGAAATTAAACGACCGATTTCTTCCGACCTCGCGCAGTTAGCGCAGAGTGATGCATTTTCAGAAAATGACCCGTTAGTAGAAAGACATCCGGCTGAGGATAAAGTAAACTAATCGCCCGCAGTGCAGTGGGCGATTTTATTTGTCAACAAACGCCCCGTAGAGGAAAGCGCTGCCTAAGAGGAATTAGAATGACGGACACAAGTTTGCAATCCAATACAGCGTTAGAGAATGAAACCACTCACTTTGGTTTCTCTACAGTGGCAAAAGACGAAAAAGTGACTAAGGTTGCCGAAGTATTCCACTCCGTGGCAACAAAATACGACATCATGAATGACCTGATGTCAGGTGGTATTCACCGCCTTTGGAAGCGCTTCACTATCGATTGTAGTGGCGCTCGCCCTGGCCAGCGTATTCTTGACCTAGGTGGTGGTACGGGGGATTTGACGGCGAAATTCTCGCGCATTGTTGGCGATGAAGGCCATGTCATCCTTGCCGATATCAATAACTCAATGCTTAACGTTGGTCGCGATAAACTGCGTGACAACGGTATTGTGGGTAACGTGCATTACGTTCAAGCCAACGCAGAAGAACTGCCGTTCCCTGATGATTATTTTGATGTTATCACCATCAGTTTTTGTTTGCGTAATGTGACAGACAAAGACAAAGCGCTTCGTTCAATGTTCCGCGTACTGAAGCCAGGCGGCCGTCTATTGGTGTTGGAATTTTCAAAACCAGTGCTAGAGCCGTTATCGAAAGTATACGACGCATATTCATTCCACTTGTTGCCGAGAATCGGTGAGCTAGTTGCGAATGACTCAGAGAGTTACCGCTACCTAGCGGAGTCAATCCGTATGCATCCAGACCAAGAAACGCTGGAAGGCATGATGCAAGACGCAGGTTTTGAAAACACCAAATACTACAACTTAACTGGTGGTATTGTGGCTTTGCATCGCGGTTATAAATTCTAAGGGTTAACGGCATGCCATTTGAACCACTTATCACCGCTGTGATTGAAACGTCACTGAATACACTGATCAAAGACGACCCTGCATTGGGCCGTCGTTTAGCGCGTCTAAAAGGTCAAGTTATTCAAGTTCACCTGAAAGAGATCAATAAAACACTGACATTCGTTTTTAGTCAGCAAATTGATGTGCTCGGTCATTACGAAGGGCAGCCTAACTGCTATCTATCGCTCAACTTGAGTGTATTACCAGAGCTGCGCGATCAGGCCAACATCACTCGTCTTATTAAACAAGATAAACTTGAACTTGAAGGCGATATTCAATTGGCGCAGAAATTCTCTCAGTTGATGGTGGATTGCAAACCAGATGTTGAAGAGTGGTTGTCTCGCGTGACTGGCGATGTCGCCGCACATACCTTTGTGCAAGGTTCAAAAAACATCGGCAACTTTCTTGCGTCTCAAGCAGAAAAACACCAGCGTCATCTTGCGCAAGTAGTGACTGAAGAATGGAAACTGGCTCCCGCTCCGTTAGAAGTGGCCTATTTCTGTGACCAAGTTGATGAGGTTCGCAGCCAGGCTTCTCGCATTGAAGCTCGTTTAACGGCTTTGCTGAATAAGCTGGATGCAGATAAGCCTGCATTGGAGAAACCATGACGCCAGCAGAACTAAAGCGCTTATACCACATCGCCAAAGTACAACTGGAATACGGTTTAGATGAGCTGCTTCCCGATCACCAACTGACCAAAGCTCCGCTTTTACTGCGCAAAAGCTTGTTTTGGATTAAGAACAAGCACCCAGAAAAACCACTCGGTGAACGTCTGCGTTTAGCACTGCAAGAGCTGGGGCCGGTTTGGATTAAGTTCGGTCAGATGATGTCGACGCGCCGTGACTTATTTCCTCCGCATATCGCTGATCCCCTAGCTTTACTTCAAGACCAAGTCGCGCCTTTTGATGGCGAGTTGGCAAAAAAGCAGATGGAGCAAGCATTAGGTGGTCCGTTAGAAAAATGGTTTACCGAGTTTGATATCAAACCACTGGCGTCTGCGTCGATTGCTCAGGTACATACTGCGCGCATAAAAGACACTAACCAAGAAGTGGTATTAAAGGTTATCCGCCCAGATATTCGCCCAGTCATTGATTCAGATCTAAAACTGATGCACCGAATGGCGCGTATAGTCGCCGGAGCGATGCCTGAAGCACGTCGTTTAAAACCAGTTGAAGTCGTGCGTGAGTACGAGAAAACCCTGCTTGATGAACTCGACTTGCGACGTGAGGCGGCGAATGCCATTCAGTTGCGCCGCAACTTTGAGGGCAGCGAAGAATTGTATGTTCCTGAAGTTTTTCCCGACTTCAGTAATGAAACTGTCATGGTTTCTGAGCGAATATATGGCATTCAAGTCTCTGATATTGAAGGCTTGAAAGCAAATGGCACCAATATGAAATTGCTCGCGGAACGCGGTGTGAGTGTGTTCTTCACTCAGGTGTTCCGAGACAGCTTTTTCCATGCCGATATGCATCCGGGTAATGTGTTCGTCAAACCCGAACATCCAGAGAACCCAATGTGGATAGGGCTAGATTGCGGAATCGTTGGTACACTTAATAGCGAAGACAAGCGTTATCTGGCGGAAAACTTCCTGGCGTTTTTCAATCGTGACTACCGCCGAGTGGCGGAGTTACATGTGGATTCAGGGTGGGTGCCTGCGGATACCAATGTCGATGAGTTTGAGTTCGCGATTCGCATTGTGTGTGAGCCTATTTTTGCTAAGCCATTGTGCGAAATCTCCTTTGGTCATGTGTTGTTGAATTTGTTCAACACGGCACGTCGATTCAATATGGAGGTTCAGCCACAACTTGTACTGTTGCAAAAAACGCTGTTGTACGTGGAAGGGCTTGGTAGGCAGCTATATCCTCAACTTGATTTGTGGGAGACCGCAAAACCATTCCTGGAAGAATGGATGATGAATCAAGTTGGGCCGCAAGCTCTAGTGAATGCGATTAAAGACCGCGCACCATTTTGGGCAGAGAAATTACCTGAACTGCCAGAGCTACTTTACGATAGCCTGAAACAAGGTAAAGCGATGAATCAACGTATGGATCAGCTTTATCAAGGGTATCGCCAGAGCAAGCGCCAGCAGGCGACAGGAAAGTTTTTGTTTGGCGTTGGCGCGACTTTAGTCGTATGCTCGGCAATATTGGTGAACGATGCTTTTGAGCAGCTTTCGTTGGCCTGCGGTATCGCAGGTGTCACATTTTGGCTGCTTAGTTGGCGAGCTTATCGTCAATAGACGTTAAACTCTTGAAATATTTTTGTTTGTTTAAAGACCCGAGGTAAAGAGAATGGGTGGTATCAGTGTTTGGCAACTTCTAATCATTGCTGTAATTGTTGTATTGCTATTCGGAACAAAGAAACTACGCGGTATCGGTGGCGATCTGGGTGGTGCCGTTAAGGGCTTCAAAAAAGCGATGAGCGAAGATGAACCTGCGAAAAATGACAAAGACGCAGACTTCGAACCAAAAAGTCTAGAAGAGCAGCAGAAAAAAGAAGCTGCTCCTGAAACGAAAAAAGACAAAGAGCAGGCGTAAAACGTGTTTGATATCGGTTTTTGGGAACTGGTATTAATATCTGTTGTTGGTCTGGTCGTTCTTGGGCCGGAGCGTTTGCCTCATGCTATTCGCAGCGTGTCTCGCTTTATCGGTGCCGCTAAGAGTATGGCAAATAGCGTCAAAGACGAATTGTCACACGAGCTGAAAGTCCAAGAGCTGCAAGAAAACTTGCGCAAAGCAGAACAAATGGGGATGGATGATTTGTCCCCTGAGTTGAAATCTTCAGTTGAAGAGTTGAAGAAGGCTGCGCAATCTGTAAATCGTCCTTACGCAAAGAACACCGATTCAGAGGCTGAGCCTGTAAAAACAGAGCCAGCAGTCGAAGAGGCCGTGAAAGCGCAAGAGAGCAAGGTTACAGCGGCAGATAAGAAAGCCGAATAGTCTCATTAGGAGGAGCTACTAGTGATTGGTAGCTCCTTTTTGATCTGGTTTTTAATAAGAGGTTTGCCATGTCTACCGTCGAGCAGACACAACCTTTAATTAGTCATTTGTTGGAGCTTCGCAACCGACTACTGCGCTCAATCCTCGCAGTGTTGGTCGTGTTTGTCGGACTAATTTATTTCTCTAACCACATTTACGAGTTTGTTTCCGCACCTTTAGTAGAACGTCTACCTGAAGGCGCGACCATGATTGCTACGGATGTAGCGTCACCTTTTTTTACGCCACTTAAGCTGACGTTAATTGCTTCGGTATTTATTGCGGTGCCGTTTATCTTGTATCAAGTGTGGGCATTTGTAGCGCCAGGTTTGTACAAGCATGAACGTCGATTGATCATGCCACTGCTGTTCTCTAGTTCGCTATTGTTCTACTGTGGAGTGGCATTTGCCTACTTCGTGGTATTTCCATTGGTGTTTGGCTTCTTTACCGCCATCTCTCTTGGTGGAGTAGAGTTTGCAACTGATATCTCGAGTTATCTCGACTTTGTGCTGGCGCTATTTATGGCGTTTGGTATCGCATTCGAGGTGCCTGTTGCGATTATTTTGTTGTGTTGGACTGGGGCCACTACACCAGAAGATTTAAGACAGAAACGTCCTTATATTATAGTGGCTGCGTTTGTCGTAGGTATGGTGTTAACGCCACCAGACATGATCTCGCAAACCTTACTCGCTATTCCGATGTGTTTACTGTTTGAAGTCGGTTTGTTCTTCGCGCGTTTTTATACTCGTCGAAGCGAAGAAGTAGAAGCGGAAACCGAAGAATAAGGCTAATCTAGATGTGAAAAGCGGCTCAATTGAGCCGCTTTTTTTTGCGGTTGGTTTTTTCTTGGGCTAATTACTTAACTTTCATGACGTAACCACATTTTGTGCATACGTATACTTCCTTGATGCCCAGCAGCTTTTGAAAAAAACTGCGCGGTACGCGTTGTAAGTAAGCACCATGTGTACACACTTCAACTTCCATATTCATGCTGTTTTACATTTGTGCTAATTAATGGGCGTAAATCAGTATAGAAAAATAATGTGTCGAGTTGTCGACAGTTTTGCAAAGCGGACGAAGTAAAGTGACGATATGAGAAGTAAGTAGAGTTGCTAGTTAATTATTATGTTTATCAATAATTTTGTATGGATTGTTCTACTATTTCAACGGGTTGAATCGTTCATTCAATAGTTTAGGTGATAAAAAAGCGACGTTGATTTCGTCGCTTTTTTCAATTCTCGTGAATTAAATATTAAACAGCTTTTTGGCATTCTCAGTCGTTATGGCATCGATGGTTGCGATGTCGACATCACGCAAGTCGGCAACACGTTGTGCAACGAGAGAAGTGTAGGCTGGTTCATTACGTTTACCACGGTGTGGCACCGGCGCTAAATATGGACAGTCGGTTTCTAAAATGACCCACTGCATATCCAAATGTGGAATGACTTTATCCATCCCGCCATTCTTAAAGGTTGATACGCCACCTAAGCCTAAGTGGAAGCCTAGCTCATTGATTGCTTGTGCTTCTTCTAAGCTGCCTCCAAAACAGTGGAATACACCACGCAGACGACCATTTTGCTCTTGTCGTAGCAAAGTGAGTGTTTCTTCAATCGAATCACGAGTGTGGATAACGACCGGTAAATCCATCTCTTTTGCCCAGTTAAGTTGAGCTACGAACGCCATTTCTTGCTCAGCACGATAGGTTTTGTCCCAATACAGGTCGATACCGATTTCGCCCACCGCAATAAACTTGTGTTTCTCAAACCAGCCGCGGATGATCTCCAACGTTTGCTCAACGTTGTTATCCACATAGCAAGGGTGCAGCCCCATCATTGAGTGGCATACGTCAGGATATGCCGCTTCGGTTTTTAGCATGGGCTCAATTGAGTCCAGATCGATGTTTGGCAACAGGATTTTATTAATGCCTTGCGTTAAGGCGCGTTGTACTACTTCATCGCGGTCGTTATCAAATTCGCTGGCATAGATGTGCGCGTGGGTATCGATCATCGTTACTCTCTGTGCTTCATGGTTGGTTTCGTATTCGAAGTATACTTGAGTGTGAGTGCTGGGTCATTTTCAGTTTTTTTCATTACCTTTTTCCAGATTGTCACTCGCAACATGCATCAAGAGTGATATGATTTTGTTCACCAGATGATTTGATCATCATAACCGTCCAGACAAGGAGAAAATGGTGTCTGTATCAATTCAAGGTCCATTCCCTGCACGCCGTATGCGTCGTTTACGTAAGCACGATTTTAGTCGTCGTTTGATGGCTGAGAACCAACTTTCTGTTAATGATCTGATTTACCCAATGTTCATTCTTATGGGTAAAGATCGTCGTGAGAGCGTGGAGTCCATGCCGGGTGTAGAGCGTTTGTCGATTGATTTAATGCTAGAAGAAGCACAATACCTTGCAAATCTAGGCGTTCCAGCAATCGCGCTTTTCCCTGTCGTAAACCAAGACGCTAAAAGCTTATGTGCTACTGAAGCCTACAACCCAGAAGGTTTGGTTCAGCGAGCAGTACGAGCACTTAAAGAACACATTCCTCAAATTGGTGTAATCACAGACGTGGCACTCGACCCATTCACGACACATGGCCAAGACGGCATCATCGATGAAGATGGCTACGTAATGAATGATGAAACCACAGAAGTATTGGTTAAGCAGGCTTTGTCTCATGCAGAAGCGGGTGCTGACGTAGTCGCGCCTTCAGACATGATGGATGGCCGAATTGGTAAGATCCGCGAAGCATTAGAAAACGCGGGCTACATTCATACTCAAATCATGGCTTACTCGGCTAAGTACGCATCGAACTACTACGGACCATTCCGTGATGCGGTTGGCTCTTCTTCAAATCTAAAAGGCGGCAACAAGAAAAACTACCAAATGGACCCAGCAAACATTGATGAAGCGATTCACGAAGTGGCGCTAGACATCAATGAAGGTGCGGACATGGTGATGGTTAAACCTGGTATGCCATACTTAGATGTAGTTCGCCGAGTAAAAACTGAACTTCAAGTACCGACATTTGCTTATCAAGTCTCTGGCGAGTACGCGATGCATAAAGCGGCGATCATGAATGGCTGGCTCAAAGAGCGTGAAATTGTGATGGAATCACTATTGTGCTTCAAACGTGCAGGTGCAGATGGCATCTTAACATACTTTGCGAAAGACGTTGCTGAGTGGTTGGCAGAAGAGAATGCACAAACTGCTCAACACCTAAATCGTACTCCGGAAGCGACAGAAGAGTAATTATCGCTCAGTGAGAAATACCAGACCAACAAGAGTTGTTCGTCTGTATATACCCAAGTAACCTCAGGCGGATTACAACAGTAACAATCCAAGGTGCTTGGGTATTTTTATTTTGGAGAAGAGAATAATGACAATGCTGATTCGTGAAGGCACATTGGAAGAAGCACTTCAAGTTGTGGCGCGTGTTACCGAGTTTTCGAAAGGAGAAACGGTAGACTCCATGACTCAACGTTTAGAAGAGAAAAACAGTTTAATCCTCGTTGCAGAAAAAAATGGCACGATTGTCGGCTTCAAAATAGGTTACGAATTAGAGGATGGTGTTTTCTATAGCTGGTTAGGTGGTGTTGTCCCTGAAGCTCGAAATGAAGGCGTGGCACAACTGCTTTTGGAAGCTCAAGAGGATTGGGTGGCAGAACAAGGCTACAACACATTAAAAGTGAAATCTCGAAACCAGTTTCCGGCTATGCTTCGCTTGTTATTGAGAAATGGCTATATAATTGAAAAGTTTGAAGAAAAAGTAAATCTTCGAGAATCTCGAGTGCATTTCATTAAAGCAATGTGAAAATAAATGAGATTTTTTCTCATTTAACTGTTGACTACGAAATGAGAATCATTATTATTAAACCTGTCTTAGGGAATGAGGAAAGTTCACAAGGACGTTGAGTGACTTATTAACAGAAGTTAATTAACTGAAAGTTGAGAAGTGATGAAACATTTTTCCGAGAACTTGCACGAATTCTTTTTGACACGACATTGCTCACATTGCTTCCAGTGTAATTTATAGCTTCTTGGTTAAGCTGCTCTATTTACAGAATTTGCTTTACCACTTCTGCTAGGCGACCCCATTCGGGTCGCTTTTTTCTTTTCTACGATTTCTATTTGACGTCACTATTAATATCTTTTCCACATGCGATGATCATTTTAGGATCGTTGATCTTTTCGCCGTTATGCGAATTTGTTGTTATTAATCAATAGTTTGGGTTGGTGTTTTCTTGTGTTTTTTGTTATTGGATAACCAGTGGATAATTTCTATAAACAGAGTTATCCACAGGAGGTGGTGTTTTCGTGAATAAAGTCGGAAAAATTTACGCGACCTAGATCGAGCGAACAAGATAGATTCGGATCAGCAGTCATGGCATCCTAGGCAGATCTCTCAAGTACTGAATTGGATACAGACAATTATGGCAAGTATTCCTGAAAATCCGTTGATCCTTATCGACGGCTCTTCTTACCTATATCGCGCTTTTCACGCCTACCCGGGCACCATGAGCAATGGTGAAATTCCAACTAATGCCGTTTACGGCGTCGTGAACATGTTACGCAGCATGATGCGTCAGTTTGCGTCTGAGCGCATCGCGGTGGTTTTCGATGCAAAGGGAAAAACCTTTCGTGATGATATGTATGCAGAATACAAAGCGAATCGTCCGCCAATGCCGGATGACCTGCGTTGTCAGATTGAACCATTACACAATGTTATTCGTGCAATGGGTTTGCCGCTGATCTGTGTTCCTGGCGTCGAGGCGGATGACGTCATCGGTACGTTAGCATACCAAGCATCACAAAAGGGCATGCCTGTATTGATCAGTACTGGTGATAAAGACATGGCGCAGCTAGTGGATGATAACATTACCTTGATCAACACCATGACGAACGTCGTAATGGATCGTGAAGGTGTGGTTGAAAAGTTTGGCATTCCACCTGAGTTGATCATCGACTACTTAGCACTGATGGGCGATAAAGTAGATAACATTCCTGGTGTACCGGGTGTCGGTGATAAAACGGCGACCGCACTACTGCAAGGTATTGGTGGTCTGACGAAGTTGTATGAAAACCTCGATGATATTGCAGGGCTTGGTTTCCGTGGTTCTAAAACCATGGCGAAAAAGCTCATCGACAACAAAGAAAATGCCATGCTTTCGTATGAGCTCGCGACCATCAAATTGGATGTTGAGCTTGAGGAAACGCCAGAATCATTGCTGAAAGCGGAACCAAATAAAGACGAATTAGTGAAGCTGTATGGCCAACTGACGTTTAAATCTTGGTTGAATGAACTACTTGAAGGCGGTTCTGGATCTGTGGAGGCCGTAGAGCTTGCAGGATCTTCACAAGCTTCTTCTTCTCAAGCCGAGATGGAAACTTCTGCGGTAACAATCGATCGCAGCCAATATGAAACAATTCTGGATAAAGAAACCTTCAATGCTTGGCTAGATAAACTTCAAACGGCTGAGCTGTTTGCATTTGATACGGAGACCGATAACCTAGATTACATGCTAGCGAATCTAGTTGGTTTGTCATTCGCTGTCGATGAAGGTATTGCGGCTTATGTGCCAGTTGCACATGACTATTTAGATGCGCCTGAACAGCTTGATCGTGATTGGGTACTAGAACAGCTGAAGCCAATTCTTGAAGATGCAGCGAAAGCAAAAGTCGGTCAAAACTTAAAGTATGATGCGTCTGTACTCGCTCGTTACGACATTGAGCTAAAAGGTATCAAGCACGACACGATGTTGGAATCGTATATCTACAACAGTGTCGGCGGTAAACACGATATGGACAGCTTGGCGCTTCGCTTCCTACAGCACAGCTGCATTTCTTTTGAGCAAATTGCAGGTAAAGGCAAAAATCAGCTTACGTTTAACCAAATCGAACTGGAACAAGCATCGCCATACGCGGCAGAAGATGCGGATGTGACCCTTCGTCTGCACAATCGCTTGTTTGCTAATATCGAGCAGGATGAAAGCCTGAAGACAGTTTACGAAGAGATTGAAATGCCGTTGGTGCCAGTTCTTTCGCGCATTGAACGCACTGGGGTCTTTATCGATGAAATGAAGCTGAGTGCGCAGTCAGTCGAGATTACCGCTCGCCTTGATGAGCTTGAAAAGAAAGCGTACGAAATTGCTGAGCAAGAGTTTAATATGAACTCGCCAAAGCAATTACAAGCCATCCTATTTGAAAAAATGGGTTTACCGGTTGTGAAGAAAACGCCATCAGGCACACCATCGACGAATGAAGAAGTTCTGCAAGAACTCGCGCTAGACTACCCACTACCAAAGCTGATTTTGGAATACCGTGGTCTGGCGAAGTTAAAATCAACTTACACCGACAAACTGCCGAAGATGATCAACCCATCAACGGGACGCGTGCATACTTCTTACCACCAAGCAGTGACTGCAACGGGTCGTCTATCTTCTACTGATCCGAACTTACAGAACATTCCAATTCGTAACGAAGCTGGCCGTCGTATTCGTCAAGCGTTTGTCGCGCCATCAGGGTATAAAATCTTAGCGGTCGACTACTCGCAAATCGAACTGCGCATCATGGCGCACCTTTCTGGCGACCAAGCTTTATTGAATGCATTCCGTGATGGCAAAGATATCCACGCGGCAACCGCAGCAGAAATCATGGGTGTTTCTATTGAGGACGTTTCAAGTGAGCAACGTCGTCGTGCGAAAGCGGTTAATTTCGGTCTTATTTACGGCATGAGTGCGTTTGGTTTGGCGAAGCAATTGGGCATTCCTCGTGGTGAGGCTCAAGCGTACATGGATACATACTTTGAACGTTACCCAGGCGTGATGCAGTACATGGAAGACACACGCAGCACAGCAGCAGATAAAGGGTATGTTGAAACGATTTTTGGTCGACGTTTGCATTTGCCAGAAATCAAATCGCGCAACGGGATGCGTCGTAAAGCTGCTGAACGTGCGGCAATCAACGCACCAATGCAAGGTACGGCAGCGGACATCATTAAGAAAGCGATGCTGTTGGTTGATCAGTGGATTCAGGAAGAAGGCAATGGTCGTGTGAAGTTATTAATGCAAGTACACGATGAATTGGTCTTTGAAGTTGAAGAGTCATCATTGTCCGAAATTGAAAGTAAAGTACAGAAATTGATGGAATCTGCAGCAGAGCTAAAAGTACCGTTGGTTGCAGAAGCAGGTCACGGTGATAACTGGGATCAAGCTCATTAGTCACTTTTAGACCAAAATAACCAATTAATTATGAGCCAGCGCACAAACGCTGGCTTTTTTTTGAGATTAAAAAAGCCAGCGCAAAGTTAACTTTGATGTTGCTTAATAAAAATTTCATGAAAAAAAACTACAAAAATTCTTTGCAATTCTGACCAATTGTTGTAAATTAATACTCGTAGGGTACAGAGGTAAGATGTTCTATCTTTCAGACCTTTTGTTTCACGTTATTGGATTAGGCTGATTCAGTCGCCCCAGTCAGTTTTTGACTGGGGCGTTTTTTATTGGGCGAAAGAAAATTATTCTTTTGGATCAGCAGCTTAAAGTTAGCCTTCAAAAACCTTCTTTTTTGACCTTTCTAAGTTACTGCAAAATCTCGATTTTTCCTTCAAATTTATTGCGTTATTCATCCTGTAAATTTACGCCAGTCACACTATTATTTTTTCTTGAAAGAAACTAAGTTACATCTTTTTGAAGATTTGCTTGGCTTAACTGTCTGAATTGTAACGCTATTGGGTGTTTTTGGAGTGAATGTTTGGTGATACACAGGAAACAAGAGCGCTTTTTAACCTATTGAAATCGAATCTCAGTTCAGCAATGCTTCGTCACATAACAATAATTACCAATTTTTCTCTCCCGTTATCCCTGCCAGGAAGGCGGGGATTTTTATTGCCTGTTATTTAGTTCAGATAAACAAAAGCCCCACCAAATGGCAGGGCCGTGTCGAAGAAATTTAACAAATATTGTTAATTATTCTTCATCGCTCGCTGGTATCTCTTGTTCGTCTTCTTCTATCAGGTGTGCTAGTGCTGGTGCAAACCAGGTATCCAGTTTTGCACGTAGCTGATCGACACCTAATCCTTTAAGTGAGGAGAACACATCAACAGAAACGTCACCACCGAAAGTTTCTACTTGCTTACGAACTTTCAGTAGAGTTTGTTTGCGTGCACCACTTTTTAGTTTATCTGCTTTGGTTAGCAAAACCTGCACAGGAATGTGGCTATCGATGGCCCAGAAAATCATTTGTTGGTCGAGATCTTTCATTGGATGACGAATGTCCATTAGAACCACTAAGCCTTTTAGGCACTCGCGTTTCTGTAGGTATTCACCCAAAGATTTCTGCCATTTGTTTTTCATTTCTACCGGTACTTGAGCAAAACCGTATCCAGGTAGATCGACAATGTGACAACCTTCTTCTACTTTGAAAAGGTTGATTAATTGCGTACGACCAGGTGTCTTTGATGTCTTGGCTAAGCTTTTTTGATTAGTTAGACGGTTAAGTGCACTCGATTTACCAGCGTTTGAGCGTCCTGCAAACGCAATTTCGACACCTTCGTCTTCCGGCAGGTGACGAATATCGGGTGCGCTGGTGATGAAATGCGTATTTTGGTAATGAATTTTTACGCTCACTGTTAACTCCATCTCGACTTTGTGTAGTCGATTGATTACTTTTTTGTGAAAATGTGTAAAATAACCGTGCTCGGCATAAGGTCGCCTATTGTACCATGAGTGTACGCGGTATGTTCACATTCCGTGGTACTGGAAGCTTGATAATTATAATGGAATGTCATGAAGAAATTAGCGCTAATTTTGAGTCTTTTAGCCAGTTGCTCAGTATGGGCCCAAGGTAATATTGAGGCTGGTAAAGCAAAATCACAAACCTGTGTCGCCTGTCACGGAGCAGATGGCAACAGTGCAATAACAACGTACCCGAAACTCGCAGGCCAACACGCTAAGTATCTTGAGAAGCAGTTAAAAGAACTTAAGCTAGGCATGACAAGTGGTGGTAAACAAGGTCGTTACGATCCTGTAATGAGTGGTATGGCAATGCCACTGAGCGATGAAGATATCGCAGACCTATCTGCTTACTACGCTTCGCTACCAGTTTCAGAAAACTCAACACCTGAAGATGTAGTAGCAAAAGGCAAAACGCTTTATACCGCTGGTGATGCCGAGCGTGGCCTAACCGCATGTATTGCATGTCATGGTCCTCGTGGCAATGGTACTGAGCTTTCAGGTTTCCCGAAAATTTCTGGTCAGCATGCTGACTACATCAAAGCTCAGCTAGAAAAATTCCGTGATGGCGATCGTGGTAATGATATGAATGCCATGATGCGCGACATCGCGAAGAAAATGACAGACGAAGATATCGAAGTGCTGTCTAAATACGTTGGCGGTCTGCACTAATATACCTAAATCGCTCAAGATCCTGCATCTTGAGCTGGTTGGGTAGATGTCCCTACATCGTTCGAGCAACTTGTACAAAAATGCCCTAGTGAATCCACTAGGGCATTTTTGTTCGTGACAGATATCACAGTCGAGTTTGGATGCGAAAGCGATAGTTGGCTCGGCAGTTTGTGAGACATTTGCCATACTTGATGTTGGCTTTTTCTTGTTAGTGTTTTTAAGTTTTTGATTAAATGATAATTTTGATTTTTTAGAAAAATAGGCGGATTATTTTTTCAACCCATTACTTGTGAGCATAACGGGATGGCGTAAAGTAGAAGTCGTTCACAGGGAGTGAATGTAAGGATTTAAGACCACGGTTTAGGTCTCCAAGGATGTAGCTCGGATGCTTGGTGATTTAGAAAGGGATTTAGATAGGTAGGGAGCCTATCCGATAAGGATGGTCATCTCGTCTGACGGTTAAGACAGTGAAACGGATCAGGCACAGGAAGTTGCTCAGTAGACAGGAAGTAAACGGATAGCCAAAACTCATCAGGAAGATGAAAAACAACTCTTTTTGGCAGGGAAAGCTCTAAAAACAAAGGGATCATTGGTGCACCAAATGTGTGCAACACAGTTTCGCCAATTGATGGCACTTAGAAAGCGACAGTCTGACTGTCGCTTTTTTTATATCGTTGTGCCGTCCTAAATAAGGTTGACACTTTCCACCCCCAAAATTGGAGAGTGTTATGAAATCAACAACTAAAAGAAC
>NZ_JAWOTX010000027.1:0-69826 GCF_033339115.1 Vibrio sp. 947
CGGCCTGTCACGCCGGGGGTCGCGGGTTCGAGTCCCGTCCACTCCGCCACTTATATTAAGCCTCAGTCGAAAGACTGGGGCTTTTTTCGTTTTGGTTAACTGACTTACCTTAAACCCACTTTCATATTGAAACCTTGCATCTAGAGGCAGGCTTCCCTCTGGCGATGCTTTCTAAGCCCTGTTATGAGTGAAGTGGAACTCAGTTTTGTGTGGTTTCTACTGAACCGGGTCCTAGTATCGAGCGCTAGTTCTCAGCCCTTATGCTTACTTACCAAAGCTTCCTTTATTATTACCTGGAAAATTTATTCACTAGGTTATGTTATTTTCGGGGGAGATTTCTCTGCTTTAGATGTTTTGATTTAGCCATAGGCGCTTATTAATATAAACTCAGCGCATTTAAAACTTTCCAAACATGGATTTTGTTTTGTCGATCTATTTAAGCCAGTGTCTTAAAGTGTATTCGCTACTTCTTCCCTCTAACCCTCTCCAACCTACAAAGCCACCACTACATTCGTATAACGTGAGCGGTATAGGTGCTCTCATAGCTGTGTTTGCTGAGTAAGTCGTTCACCTAGCACATTGACTGAGGAAAAGTCTTCTTTCAGTGGACCTTCGTGTAAGTCACGATAGTTTTAATAATTATCTGGTACTTTTTATTCTAAAGGTGTACGCTTCACATCGAGTGTTTTTTCGACAGTAAATCATGTTATATCTCTTGTTTAAAAGCTTTGTAAGAAGGCTGAACTCCGTGCAAAAAACGCGATGAAGTGTTGCTCGGAGTCTTAAATTAATCTTCATCAGGTGTTTTATGTGTGGGTAGCTTCGCTGAAGTTATACGCAGGCGTCTCTACACCTGATAAAAGAGAAGAGATGGCCGGTGATATTTCATCATCGGCCTTTTTGTATCTGTTAAGCAGCTACAAAGCATTACCCAGTATTGAAATAAGGGCCGGTATTGATCACCGGCCCTTTTTTATTTGGTTGAAAACATGAGTATTTTACAAGTTAAAAATTTGTCTTATCAGATAGCCGATAAGACATTATACAACAACGTGACCTTTCGTATTAACGTGGGAGAGAAAATAGGTATCACTGGAGCGAATGGCGTTGGAAAAAGCACCTTATTAAAATTGCTTATTGGTGAATTATCTGCAGATAAGGGCTGCATTGACTGGTTACCAAACCTTGAGGTGGGGTATTTAGAGCAACATTTTAAGATGGATAATGCGCTGACGGTTTATGAATGCTTAAAGAGTGCTTTTGAGAACTTATACGCTGCCGAGCAGAAGCTTTGGACTTTGTATCAGGCGATGACCGAGTCTCACTCTACATCTCTTTTAAGCCAAGTCGCTCGGCTACAGGCATATTTAGAAGATGAAGACTTCTATGCAATTAATACCAAAATTGAACGAGTTGCTGTAGGTCTTGGTATTTATCAATTTGGCTTAGATACACCGCTTGTCTCGCTAAGTGGTGGTCAAAGACACAAAGTCCTTTTAGGCAAGTTGTTACTTCGCAACCCCGATGTGTTAATTCTTGATGAGCCGACAAACTATCTTGATGCTCCGCACATTGAATGGCTAGTCGCGTTTCTCAATGATTACATTGGCACCGTTTTACTGGTTTCTCATGATATTGATTTCCTTAATCAAGTAGCGACCAGTGTTTGTGATATTGATTATCAAACGGTTCGAAAATACAGCGGTACTTATGTCAAAGCAATGCAGCAAAAGCAGCACGACGGTGCTTTATTAGAAAAGCAATATAAGGCTCAGCAAAGTGAAATTCGAAAGTTAGAGAAATTTATTGCCCAAAATGGTGCAGGAGTTAACGCCAGTCTTGCTAAAGGGCGTAAGAAGAGACTGGATAAAATCGAACGTATTCAACTGAATCATGTAGAGAAAGTATCGACGTTTGACTTTGCTTACCAGCCCATTGAGCAACCGAATGTGGTTGAGGCAAAAGCGTTGATGATCGGTTATCAGCAGCCTCTGCTTCCAGTATGTGATATCACGTTAGCGCGCGGGGAAAAGTTGGTTGTTGCTGGCTTTAACGGCGTGGGTAAGTCGACCTTACTTAAAACCCTGATGGGGAAGATCGAGCCACTCTCTGGTGAGGTGGTATTGGCAAAAGGTGCAATGATTGGTTATTTTTCTCAAGGTTTGTCTTGGCGCCATCCTCAGAACACGCCTGAACAGGAGCTGTGCTCTTGTGCGCCAACAATCTCAAGCAAAGAGTCACGCAAGCTATTAGCTCGCTTTGGGATCATGGGGGATAAGACGCAGCGCCACTTAGATACATTGAGCGGTGGTGAGCAAACTCGGGTGAAACTGTGTTGTTTATCGGTTCAGAAATGCAATGTTTTGCTGTTGGACGAACCAACAACACATTTGGATAGCAGCAGTAAAAATGCGCTTAAAGAGGCTCTCCATCGCTTTTCCGGTAGCGTGATTGTGGTATCTCATGAGAAGGCATTTTTGCAATCTTGGCCTGATAGAGTTTTAGATATTTCGTTGCTCACTTGTGCTGAATCGGAAACAGAACAGGAGGTGGAGCTATGATGCGGTCCATTATCCTATTTCTCGTTGCTTTTCTTGTTGGTGCTGATGAGTTGATGCTTGGATCTATTCTTGAACCTATCGGAAATGATTTAAGTGTTCAACCGAGTCAGGTTACCTTATTTATTACGGCATATAGTTTGGCCATAGCAATTTTCGCTCCTTACCTGGGCCGTTTATCAGACCGAGCTGGGCGTATTCGTATCATGGTGCCTGCTTGCTTTGTATTTGGGGTTGCGTCTATTACGACGGGCATAGTTCATGATTTTGAACTTGCTATTGCAACTCGTGTGATCACTGGTATTGCAAGTGCAGGCATGTTACCAATTGCATTCGCGTTAGCGGGAGACGCGAAGGGTAATAGAGCGATGCGTCAAATTGTGATGGTTCAGGCGGGATTAACGCTAGGTATGATAACTAGCCCGGCGATTGGAGCATTGTTGACCCAGCTTTTATCATGGCGTGCCGCTTTTATTATTTTGGGCGTGGCGGCTCTTTTTGTCGGTGCCATGAGCGTAGTGTCCATGAACAACAAGCATAATGAGTCCAAGAAGTCAGATACTCTGCCACCTATCACAGACGTCATTCATCTTCCATGCGCGTTGAGGGCGATTCTAGCGATGTGTTTAGGCCTAGGGGGAGGTATTGGTGTATTTAACCTGATAGGCCTTCATATTCGAGATACCAGCGAGTTGGCGCTCGGTTGGGTGGGCGCTATTTATGCTGCTCTAGGGATCGTGAGTGTGGTTGGAAATATGTGCGTGGGGAGAGCTTGCCGTTGGCTTGGTAGCTCTCGAGCCGTTATGCGAGTGGCTTTAATGGTGTGCATACCTTGCAGTGCATGGGTGTTCTCAAATGAGATGAGTACGGTTACCGCTTATCTTCCAGCTCTAGTGCTCTGGTCTCTCGCTGGAGGGGTTGGTTCTCCAGCATTACAAGCACATATAGCAAACTTATCTGATGAATATCGAGGTGTGTTGATGTCTTCTGGAATGAGTATGATGCACTTTGGTGTCGCGATTTGGTCTGCCTTGGCGGGCTTCGCGTATTCTGTAGGCAATGAATGTGTCGCTTTCGTGGCTTTGCTATTGTTTGGCTCAGCAGTGGTTATCTTAAAGCCAGTTGGTAATACTGCACAAAGTGAGCGTTATTCGTAGTGTTTTAGTAGATAAAGAAAAGCCGTTACCTAAAAAGGTAACGGCTTGTTCCAAATACTTTTTGAAAAACGGTCTTAGTTCATGCCGTATTATCAATCTTTATATCTCATTTAATCTTTTGTTTTCTCGATTTTGTTTTTAACTGATTGTTTTTTTGTTTATTTTGTTCTGGGTTTTTCTTGGTTGTTCTCAATTAGTGTTGGTTTTTCTCAAAGATTTTTGGGTTGTATTGTGGGTTTTATTTGGTGTGTGTATAGTTTAGTAAATTATTTCGATACGATTTTGATATGGCTATAACTGATTCAAAACTCAAATCCATGCTTGGAAAGGAGCATACGAGGTCACCGATTAAGTTGTCAGATCGTGATGGCTTGTATGTTTATCATCGTAAAACAGGTGTCTTGTCTTTTGTGTACCGTTATCGCTACAACGGAAAACCGAGAGATTTGGCTTTAGGGAAATATCCTAATTTGAGCCTACTGGAAGCGCGCTCTAAGGTTAGGAAGTACAATGAGATTCTTGCTAAGGGGACAGACCCTAAGTTGCATAAAGATTTAGAAAAAAGAAAATCTATTGATGTTGTAACAGTCAAAGGTGCTCTGGAGTATTGGTTGGTGAACTATGCTGAAAAGCGTCGTAAGAATTACCATAAGCACCGATCGCAATTTGAAAGGCACGTATACCCATTAATAGGACACTTGCCATTAGAGCTATGTGAGACAAGGCACTGGGTTGAAGTTTTTGATGCGATTACTAATGGTACTTATCATCGTGCCGCCCCCAAAGCATCAGGCTATATCCTTCAGAATGCCAAGCAAGCATTGAAATTCTGTCGAGTAAGGCACTTTGCCGTATCTCACGCACTCGATGATCTAAACGTGGTAGATGTAGGTGAGAAGCAATACAAGCGAGATAGGGTTTTAGAGTGGGAAGAACTTCATGATGTATGGAAGTGGACCTCAAACGAAAAGAACCCTCCTTATTACAGACACCTGTTTTACCTACTGATTCTTTTTGGGTGCAGGACGCAGGAAATTAGATTATCTACGGTTGATGAGTGGGATTTGGAAAGTTTAATTTGGACAGTTCCCAAGCATAAAAGCAAAACAGGCAACGCCATTCAGCGCCCAATCCCTGAACAGGTAGCTGGCTACATTAAATTACTAATAAATAGTGGTTCAAATGACTACCTTCTGGGAGATGTAAAGCGCCCTGAAGCTGTTTCTAGTTTCGGTGGTAAGCTTTGGAAAAAGCTAAATCATGAACACAGTTGGACGCTCCATGATATTCGCAGGACTTTCACGACAATGCTAAACGACTTGGGGGTAGAACCCTATATCGTAGAGCAAATGTTAGGTCATGCTTTAGGAGGAACGATGGGGATTTACAACCGATCACAACACTTGGAAAAGAAAAGGAGAGCTTTAAACCTCTGGTTTAGCAAGCTTTTAGAAATGGAAGTTCAAGATAATGTTGTAAATATATCTATACCTGCTGTAGGTGAATAGGTGAGCAAAACTTCATATTAAAAAATTGATGCTTTACTTCGCGGCATGTATCTTTGCGCCATCATTTTACTAAATAGGATTGAATTGCAGTGAAGTATTGGATTTCGCTTATGGTGTCGTCATCGATGTTGCTAGTTGGATGTCAGTCTACACCCAAGGATATGGATCATGGTATCAAGCTAGATCTTGAGGCTAATAAAGAGATCTTAATGAATTTAGTTAGAGAGGGCTTAAAAGATCCTGACAGTTTGAAAAACTTTAAAATTGTCAGTGAATACAAGTGTTGGCTTACAGGTAACCTATACTCATATGTTACTGGTTCGGCGTCTTGGTGTTATTTAGCAACTTATCAAGCCAAAAACAGTTATGGGGGCTATGTACGAGGAACATCGAATTTCTACTTTAGCCAAGATAATGGTGTTATACATAAAAGCTACAACACCTCTATAGATGGTATGGTTTCGGATGAATTTGTAATGTACAAAGGTGAAAGTAAGCTCATCAATACATATTAAAAACTGCACTGTACAAGGGTAGCTAAGGTGTTGGCTACCCTATCTCCCCCTACAGCTAGATACTCATCTGGCGACATGCTCACCTGAGAAATAGAAATCTTAGTAATTTAGATCCACTGACATATATAAAAATTACAATAGTCTGCTACACCCATACTTCTTTAGCTGGTGGATTGTTTCTTTAGAGCGCTCTTTAGTAAGGTAAGACAGCCTGTAGATGATCTCACGTTTGAGTTGAATATTGTCTCGATGTAGTTTGTAGTAACAATGTTCAGGAACGCTTAGTTTCCCTTCAATGGTTATTTCTTTCCATTGACTCTTTAAGAACTCGATGATGCGGTGTGAAGATTGAACTTTTCTACCCTCAAGAAAGAGCCATATATGATAGTGTTGCTGACTTGATTTACTTCTCTCCCTTGCCCAGCAGTAGCCAATTTTTTTGAGCTTGTGAGTTCGTGTTAGTAGTGTCTTGCTGTGCCGGAAGAAATTACTTATACATTTGTTATCATCAGAATACGCCCCTTCAGGTAGATGTAGTTGAAATGAAATACAGATAACTCGAGCATAGGCTTCTTGCATGAGGTTTAGTTGGCGGATCATCGCCTTTAATCGAGTTTGGTTTATAAAATACTGGCACTTAGCTCCCACGTTAACTTCCCAATGCATACCATCGATTGAAATATATGGGTTATTTGTATATTGGCTCATGGCTGCTGACGTTTCTTGATTGCTTCTAAACCAATGGAAGTGAAAAGCAAGGTAGGGATATTAATAAATACCCCACACCTATTTCGGTTTAATGTTATGTGCTTTCAGGCTTTGATGACTAACTTGTCATTGATAAAACTAGCTTAATGTTCTCAATTTCGGACATAATTTTAGCAACAGCAACCCGCGGTTAATCACTGCTATGTTGGCTCAAGAAGTGCTCTATCTGGCTCTCTCTCCAGCCTAGAGCACGATTTCTTGACTTGATTGGTACAGGGAATCGTTTTTCTACTTTCCACCAGCGCCAGAGCGTCTTAGGGGAGCGTCCCATGATTGCTGATACTTCTTTGACGGTTAGTAATCTATCAAATGGTTTGTTTACTAAGGTGTGCATATATTTTCCTCTTTGTGCGTGTTGAGGATCTATACGTTGCCATTGAGAATTGTTTGGTGAAGTTCTCATTTAATCTTAGTAAAGCTCATATGAAAAAACTTTAAGCACATAGCTGTGCAGGAGATTAGATTTAGTAAAAGCTATACGAAAGTGGTTTGACGTAGTTGGGTTTTTTTGTGGGTTTTAAAAGAGAAAAGCCAATATTCATTACGAATATTGGCTTTAATATCAATGAGATGTGAAACTTAATTAGTTCATGCCGTATTTCTTAAGTTTCTTGCGAAGAGTACCGCGGTTGATACCCATCATAGTTGCTGCGCGAGTTTGGTTACCGCGAGTGTACTGCATGATAGTATCTAGTAGTGGCTGTTCAACTTCAGCTAGAACTAATTCGTATAGTTCTGTTACTTCCTGGCCGTTTAGTTGAGCAAGGTAGTTTTTAAGAGACGCTTTAACAGAGTCACGTAAAGGCTTCTGAGTAATCTGGTCTTGTGACGTTACTGTAGTTACTGTTAATGCTTCTGAAGTCAGATTTTGTTCGAACATATTCGGTCTAGCTCTTCTCTTAATTATGATGCAACGTTATCAAAATAACCTTCTAACGCCTCAATTTGCAGCGGAGCTGCGTCGATAGCGTTGAAGGTACGGCGAAACTCACTTGCCTGTTCATGCTCTTTCAGGTACCACCCAACGTGCTTGCGCGCGATACGTGGACCTAAGAACTCCCCATAAAACTCATGCAGAGCATTTACATGACCAAGCATAATGGTTTTCACTTCCTCAGTTGGAAGTTCCTCCATTGTGGTGCCGTTTTCCAAATAGTGATGGATTTCCTGGAAAATCCAAGGACGACCCTGGGCAGGGCGTCCAATCATTAAAGCGTCCGCACCGGTGTACTCCAGTACAAATTTGGCTTTCTCCGGGCTATCGATATCACCGTTCGCGATAACCGGAATTGAAATCGCCTCTTTTACCGCTTTAATGCTGTCATATTCGGCCTCACCTTTGTACATACATGCTTTCGTTCTGCCATGCAGAGCAAGAGCTTGTATGCCGCAGTTTTCGGCTAATTTAGCGATCTGGACACAGTTCTTGTTGTCTGTATCCCAGCCAGTTCGAGTCTTTAACGTTACAGGAACGTCCACTGCATTCACGACCGCTTTCAAAATCTCTTCGATAATGTTTGGGTATTGAAGCAGAGCAGAGCCCGCTAGCTTCTTATTCACTTTTTTTGCCGGGCAGCCCATGTTGATGTCGATGATTTGTGCACCGTTCTCAACACTGAATTGAGCTGCGTCCGCCATAAGCTGTGGATCGGAACCCGCAATCTGTACAGAGCGAATGCCCGATTCGCCCTCGTGTACCATGCGCTGTTTCGACTTTGACGTTCCCCATAGTTTTGGGTTAGCAGACATCATTTCACTGACGGCCATTCCCGCACCATAGCGAAGACACAACTCGCGAAACGGTCTATCCGTTACACCAGCCATAGGGGCTACGATTAGATTGTTCTTAAGTTGATAGTTTCCGATTTTCAAAACGTCATCACAGTTCTGTACCAGCAAGGGCGCGCATTTTACGCATTTTTTCACTGCGTGAAAAGACTAATATTTGAGCATTTACAAATTGTTTTTGTAAATTGTATGAATTTCAAACAATTAGCTCTGAAAACCTTGTCTAGCCTTGCTTACGACCAGAGATGCGACACCATTCACTTTGCTCAACAATCGGGTCAATGTGAAGCTCGTCACGGTAATAGTTCGCAACATCTTCAGCTTGAGTGTCTAATACGCCGGACATAGCGAGGTCGCCATTTGGCTTAACTAGCCCTTTGATGATAGGTGCAAGTTCACGTAAAGGTCCTGCAAGGATGTTGGCCACAACGATGTCAGCGACGAGACCTTCAGGTTGATTTTGCGGTAAGTAAACTTCTAGTTTGTCTGCAACGCCATTACGCTCAGCATTGTCTTTTGAAGCAAGCAGGGCTTGAGGATCAATGTCGATCCCTATCACTTTTTCAGCGCCCAGTTTGATCGCTGCGATCGCAAGAATACCTGAGCCACAACCGAAGTCGATAACGGTCTTACCGCTTAAGTCCATGCTTTCTAGCCACTCAAGACAAAGTGCTGTTGTAGGGTGAGTACCCGTACCGAATGCAAGGCCTGGATCCAACATAACATTAACAGCGTCAGGATCTGGAATATCGCGCCAGCTTGGACAAATCCATAAGCGTTCACCAAATTTCATTGGGTGGAAGTTTTCCATCCATTCGCGTTCCCAGTCTTTATCTTCAAGCTGTTCTACTTTGTAAGCAAAATTGTCAGCCAGCATGTTGCTCGCTTTAACTTGGTCGATGATGAAGTTAGTGTCTGCTTCTGCATCATACAGTGCCAGAATATCAGTATCGCCCCATAAGCGAGTTTCGCCAGGTAGAGGTTCGAATACAGGTGTATCCTGCGCGTCTAAGAATGTAACAGACAGCGCGCCAGTCTCTTCCATTAGCATATCGCCGATTTGCTCAGCGTTTTCATTGGTCGCGTTGAGTTTGATTTGAATCCAAGGCATTGGTTTTTGCTCTTAAAGTGAATGAAGTGGCGCAGAGTTTACCAGAACTCTACGATTTGTTTGAGTATATACCCAAATAAGCCGATTTATATGTTGAGCCCTTCGCGTACATATAAAACAAAAATGCCCACGGGAGTGGGCATTTTTTAAGACGTTTGCTTAGGCTTATTGTAAGCCAAGCTTCTTCTCTAGGTAGTGGATGTTTGCACCACCGTGTTGGAAGTTTTCGTCATTCATAATGGAGAATTGCAGTGGCACGTTAGTTTTGATGCCTTCGATGATCATCTCACCCAGTGCGTTTTTCATACGTGCAATCGCTACATCACGGTTCTCACCGTAAGTGATCAGTTTACCAATCATTGAATCGTAATGAGGTGGAACTGTGTAGCCTGTGTAGATATGAGATTCCCAACGTACACCCATACCGCCAGGAGCGTGGAAACGCTCGATCTTACCCGGAGATGGTAGGAAGCGCTCAGGGTCTTCTGCGTTGATACGACACTCAATCGCATGGCCACGGATCTTAATATCATCTTGAGTGAATGACAGAGGCTGACCCGCTGCAACACGAAGCTGTTCTTTGATTAGGTCGATGCCAGTAACCATCTCTGTTACTGGGTGCTCTACTTGAATACGAGTGTTCATTTCGATGAAGTAGAACTCACCGTTCTCGTATAGGAATTCAAACGTACCTGCGCCGCGGTAACCGATCTCGATACATGCACGAGTACAGCGTTCACCGATGTACTTACGCATTTCTTCTGTGATACCAGGTGCTGGAGCTTCTTCCACTACTTTTTGGTGACGACGTTGCATTGAACAGTCACGCTCACCAAGGTGGATTGCGCCGCCTTGACCGTCAGCAATAACCTGAACTTCAACGTGACGAGGGTTTTCTAGGAATTTCTCCATGTAAACCATGTCATTGTTGAACGCCGCTTTTGCTTCAGCACGTGTCATTGCAATAGCTTGGATAAGGTCTTTCTCTGCGCGAACAACACGCATACCACGACCGCCGCCGCCGCCAGATGCTTTGATGATTACTGGGTAACCAATGCGCTTAGCAAATGCTTTGTTTTTCTCTTCGTCATTGTCTAGAGGGCCGTCAGAACCCGGTACACAAGGAACGCCTGCTTTCTTCATTGCATTGATAGCAGATACTTTATCGCCCATTAGGCGGATAGTGTCTGCCTTTGGACCAACGAAGATGAAACCACTGCGCTCAACTTGCTCTGCGAAGTCTGCGTTCTCAGACAGGAAGCCGTAACCTGGGTGGATAGCCACAGCACCAGTCACTTCTGCTGCAGAAATGATGCGTGGAATGTTTAGGTAGCTGTCGATACCACGAGCAGGGCCGATACATACGGTTTCGTCTGCGAGTAGTACGTGCTTAAGATCGCGGTCCGCTGTTGAGTGAACAGCGACGGTCTTAATACCTAATTCTTTACAAGCGCGAAGAATACGAAGTGCAATTTCACCTCGGTTCGCGATGACTACTTTGTCTAGCATAAGGCAAGCCCCGCTTATTCGATTACAACAAGAGGTTGGTCGAATTCAACTGGTTGGCCGTCTTCAGCTAGGATTGCTGTAACAACGCCAGATTTGTCCGCTTCGATTTGGTTCATCATTTTCATTGCTTCAACAATACATAGAGTATCGCCAGCATTTACTTTCTGACCCACTTCTACGAATGCTTTAGAGTCTGGGCTTGGAGAGCGGTAGAAAGTACCAACCATTGGAGAAAGAACTTGGTGACCTGCAGGTGTTGCTGCTGGAGCTTCTGCTGCTGGCGCTTCCGCTACTGGTGCCGCTGCTACTGGAGCAGGTGCCGCCGCTGGAGCTGCTGCGTAGTGAATTGGTGCTTGAGGGGCTGCAGTGCCATGACGGCTGATGCGCACTGACTCTTCACCTTCAGAGATCTCTAGCTCAGCAATGCCAGACTCTTCAACTAACTCAATTAGCTTCTTGATTTTACGAATATCCATCTTTTCTTTCTCTTTTATCTTGTGATTAAGACAACCCTCGTAGGGTTGCAGAGTGTTAGGGTTACTTTGCCTGAAGCTTATTGATCGCTGCAGACAGAGCAAATTCATAACCTTGTGCGCCTAAACCGCAAATCACACCCTCTGCTTTATCTGACAGGTAAGAGTGATGACGGAATGGTTCACGTGCGTGCACATTTGATAAGTGCACCTCAATAAATGGGATGGCGACGCCAAGTAATGCATCTCGCAGCGCCACACTAGTATGAGTGAAAGCCGCTGGATTGATGATGATGAAGTCAATCTTGCCATAGGCAGCGTGAATGGCTTCAATCAGTTCGTACTCACGATTTGATTGTAGGTGTTCCAGTTCTACCCCAGCGTTATGGGCTTGCTCTGTAAGAGTATCCACAACTTGAGCTAAGGTACTGTGACCATAGTGTGTCGGTTCGCGCAGACCCAATAGATTAAGATTTGGTCCGTTTAGAACAAGAATCCGTGACTTTGCAGACATTGTGTTGCTATCTTCCCTTATCGTGAGTGGAACGTTTATATTCCCAAATATACGATAGTTCAGCACGATTTTTTTGTTAAAACCGAGCAAATTTTAAAAAATCGACCAAGATTATAGCTAATTCATAGCAATTAGCAGCAATTTACTGGTCTAATCTCCTAATAGCCACTCTCGTTTCTGTAACCAAGTTAACAAAAACAACATAATTGCCATATTTTTTGTGTGGCCAATTTGTGCACTAAAGCAAAAAACCGCCATGAGTGATGGCGGTTTTTAAAGTGCTTTTAAAACAGTTGGTTGAATTTATGCCAATTCTGCTTTCTCTGCGATAAGTTTATCTACAACGCTCGGATCGGCAAGCGTTGATGTGTCTCCGAGGTTGCTAGTATCACCCGTTGCAATTTTACGCAGGATTCGACGCATGATCTTACCAGAACGAGTCTTCGGTAAGGAATCCGTCCAGTGCAGTACATCTGGTGTTGCAATTGGACCAATTTCTTTACGCACCCAATCTTTCACTTCTTTGTGTAGCTCTGCTGACGGGAATTCACCATCGTTCAAGGTAATGTAAGCGTAGATAGCTTGGCCTTTGATATCATGCGGAATGCCCACAATAGCGGCCTCAGCAATTTTATGATGTGCGACAAGAGCCGATTCTATTTCAGCGGTACCCATGCGGTGACCCGACACGTTTAGTACGTCATCAACACGGCCCGTGATCCAGTAGTAACCGTCTTCGTCACGACGAGCCCCATCACTAGTAAAGTACATTCCCTTAAAGGTTGAGAAGTAGGTCTGTTCAAAGCGCTCGTGGTCGCCATAAACAGTACGCATCTGACCTGGCCATGAATCAAGGATCACCAAGTTACCTTCTGCTGCGGTTTCTTCAATGATGTTGCCCATGTTATCAACCAGTGCAGGTTGGACTCCGAAGAATGGTCGAGTTGCTGAGCCTGGTTTTAAATCTGTTGCGCCTGGTAGTGGTGCAATTAAGATACCGCCGGTCTCTGTTTGCCACCAAGTATCAACGATAGGCGAGCTCTCGTTACCAATCGTTTTGTAGTACCACTCCCACGCTTCAGGGTTGATAGGCTCACCTACTGAACCCATCACACGTAAGCTTGAACGAGATGTCCCTGCTACCGCTTCGTTACCTTTTGCCATTAGTGCACGAATAGCGGTTGGCGCAGTGTAGAGAATGTTCACTTGGTGCTTATCAACCACTTCACTCATACGAGCCGTGCTTGGGTAGTTTGGAACACCTTCAAACAGAATGGTTTTGGCCCCGTTCGCTAGTGGACCATAAATTAGGTAAGTATGGCCTGTAATCCAGCCCACATCCGCGGTACACCAGAAGGTTTCTCCTGGTTGATAATCGAAGACATATTTAAAGGTCATTGCCGCGTAGACGAGGTAACCGCCTGTAGTATGTAGTACGCCTTTAGGTTTACCTGTCGAGCCAGATGTGTAGAGGATGAACAGCGGGTCTTCGGCTTTCATCTCTTCTGGTGGGCAAACGTCAGAAACGTTGGCTGTTGCTTCGTGCCACCAAACATCACGGTGTTCATGCCATTCAACATCACCACCTGTACGTTTAAGCACGACGACTTTATTGATGGTTTTTACGTCTGGGTTGGTTAGTGCTTCATCCACGTTCTTTTTCAGTGGAACAGCGCGTCCGCCACGTACGCCTTCGTCTGCGGTGATCACGACTTTAGCGTCAGAGTCGATGATACGGCCGGATAGCGCTTCTGGTGAGAAACCGCCAAATACTACGGTGTGAACCGCACCAATACGGGTACAAGCGAGCATAGCCACTGCAGCTTCTGGCACCATTGGCATGTATAGACACACCACGTCGCCCTTGCGTACGCCTTGCTCTTTCAATGCGTTGGAGAATTTACACACTTCTTTGTGCAGTTCGTTGAAAGTGAGTGTTTTGTCGTCGGCTGGATCATCGCCTTCCCAAATGATGGCGACGTCATCCCCGTGTTCTGCAAGATGACGGTCAATACAGTTAGCCGAGACGTTCAGTGTGCCATCTTCAAACCAGCGAATATCAACATGGCCAGTGTCGAAAGAAGTGCTTTTTACTTTGGTGAAAGGTTTGATCCAATCAACGATTTTGCCGTGTTCGTTCCAGAAGCCCTCTGGATCGGTTACCGACTGCTGATACATGGCTAAGTAAGTATCATTATCCGCGTGTGTATGAGTTTTAATATTTTCTTTTACCGGATAAACGTGGGCTTCGCTCATGGCTTCTCTCCTTGTGCCTTATTTCTCGGCCTTACACCAATCTAGATAAGATTTTGAATATATTTTTGTAGGGCTGTTTTTTGGTTCTAAATAACTTGGTCGTGGTAATGACGACGTTGTGCTTATAACTGTCAGTCACCGCGCGTATTTCCACAATTAGACTTTAGGATGAGAGTGATAGAAGCGCCGGGAAATCGCTGAAACAAAAGTATTTCTGGGAGCTAGGTCAACTGATTTTTATGTATACGGTGCGGTTAGGTTGGGTAAATCGCCTTTCGTTAAGCGGACAAAGACCAAAGCGGCAGAAATCGCGTCTTGCAAGGCGTCGTGTTTGTCTTGGATAGGAAGTTCGAGGTGTTTACAAATGGCATCCAGACTTAAGTCGAAATAGGCATTCGGCAAATGTCGTTCCAACTTATCGTGATAAATCTGACTGACCTCGATGAGTGGGTTAGGAAGTGGGAAGCCAAGTTGCCTCAGACAAGCAAGGTCTAAGATCTTTTTATCGTAACGAATGTGATAGCCCACAAGTGGTCGGTTGCCGATAAAGTCGAGCAGCTCGAGCAGCGCCTCTTTTTCACTGATGCCATCGACTAAGTCTTGGTGGCGAATTCGATGGATCTTGACCGAGCCAGAGTCGAGCGATTGCGGCGCGCGTAAGCGGACTTCAAATGGTTGACTGGTGATGATGCGGTTGTCGATGATCTTGGTGGCTGCAATAGTCACCAGCTCGGCGCGATTTGGGTCAAGGCTGGTGGTTTCGCAGTCAAGAGAGACGTATTCTGTTTTATCTGGCGTGCAAAACAGCGACTGATAAGGCGAGCCTTTCAATTTGTAATGCCAGTATTTGCGTTGTAACCAGTTCATTGCTTACGCCTCTGTGATTTATGAAAATCAGGGTTAATCACGAATTTGATAATGGAAGCCTAAAAATTGCTTAAATTTCTTCACCACATGTAAGCTGTGGCGAAGCAAATCACGCTCAGTTCTATCCAGTTGTTTAATATCAATGTTATTCAACGCTTCTTGCTTTTTGAGTTGCTGATTGAGGCGAAGTTTAAAGAACAATTTCAGTGCTTCGTTGAGATTATCTGCCGTTTCGGATTCTAAGATGCGCTTATTTCTCAGAGCTTCAATGCGCTCAAACGTGTTCTTCTCCTCAATGGCATATTCCAAAGACAAGGTGCGAATGCCGTGTACAATTGGGAAAATACCGCCGCGTTTAATGTCCAATCCGTCTTTAGCACTTTTTACGTTGCCAAATAGAGTTAGGGGCACAGAAAACTGCAAGGCAGGGCGAGTAAAATCAGACAATATCAACATGCGATCTTTCATTGTGTCACGAAGATGCGCCGCAATTGGAGCCAGCAGCTCGCAATTCCCAGCAACAGCATGGGCGTCACTGAAAATGGCTAAGTCCATGATTTGTTCTGGTTCGGCTTTAGCTATCCAGTGGTTTAGGGTGCTTATCCATTCTTGCTGTGTTTTGACCCACTTCGGGTTGTTAACCATCACTTTGCCAAGGCAAAGTGGATAACCGAGCTGTTGTAGGGTGTGTGTGAAGGATTGCATCACTTGTTCGCAATGAGGCCATTCCAGACCATCTTGAATAATCAGGGCATTGTCTTGATCAGTTTTGAGAATTTGCTCTCCTCGGCCTTCAGAGCCGAGTACGATCAAGCAACAATGGTCGTGCAAGGCTGGTGGTATCACTAACTCGAACGCTTTCTCGATAATTTGTTCGTTTACGGCTGAGATAAGCTCCATGATGAAGCGAGTGCGGATGCCGTTTTTCAATAAGCTCTCGACCAATTGACGTTGGCGGTTTGAGGCCAAAGCGAGCTCTTCCACGCTGCTTGCTCGAGCAATACTGAGCGTTAACACGTGAGAGTGGGTTGAGAATGCGCTGAGAATTTGGGTCATATCCAGCATGCCGACAGCTCTGTTGCCTTCACATACCATGAGGCGTTTCATTCTATTTCTGGTCATTGTGATCATGGCGTTGAATAGAAAGTCTCCATCATCAACGTGATAAACAGGAAAGCTCGCGATCTCACCCACTGGTGTGTCGAGCGCGCAACCATCTATCATCACAGAATGCAGCATATTAGTACGAGTCACTATTGCGTACGGGTGGGCTGATGGCCATTTTTCCAATCGTGGATCATCGCCATGGAGTTGAACCAATGCAGCGTCAATCCCATTTTCTTTTAAGGAACGTGTTACCTCGTTAATTGGTGTATTTGGTTCAAGGATCATCGGTGGGTGATAAATGCTGCGGTCAACTTTAGTGAGAATAAACTCCGCTAAGTTTTGCTGTTGATGGGCCGCTTCGATGAGCTCTTGCCGTTTCGATAAATTGTTATCGAAATAGGCTGCAAACTGGCCATTTTCGTTGTAAAGGGCAAGGAAAATTTCTTTCGGCAGTAGGTAAGAGAGCGTGTCCTCAAGCGCGATGTAGTGATGACGTACCTTGTCTTCAAGTAACGAGCGTACATCGAACATATCGTCGTTGGCATAATGTGCGAACACTTCCTGTTGATCGTTGGAGCGCTCTTCTACCGCGCCTTTGATCAGAATATGTAAGTGGGGGTTCTTCTGTCCGCAGGATAAAATAACATCTCGAGCTCGATAGTAGGCGACGTCCAGAGAGGATCGCAGTCGCGTTTGTTGTGCTTCAGTTAAGCGATCGAACGGTGGAGATTGCATGTTAAATTTGTCAGGCATGAGAACACCCAATAATGATGGAAGGAACACTCTCTAAGTCTGACAAATTTCTTACCGGAAGCCAGACGACTTTGGTCTAAATTACGATGTTTTCGCTTGAAGATGCCAAATGTCGCAAAGTTAGTATTCCATCGAGGAAACGATAAGTTTCTTATTCTTCCCTTTTTATAATACGCATGGCGATCCATAATTCCCGGCTCGAACGTTGGTGTTCCCGTTTTAGGATATTAGTAATGTTGAAACCTTCTCCGTATGGCTGGATTTCCCAGTACTTTCTCGGATTCTTCTTTGCGTATGGCGTGTATCTGCCATTTTGGTCACTTTGGTTTAAGGATCAGGGCGTATCTTCGACAGATATCGGTTTGCTGGTCGGGTTAGGCCTTGCGACACGTTGTGTTGCCAATATCGTGATCACCCCACGAGTACACAAAGTCGAACATCTTATGCCTGCTTTACGTTGGTTGAGTTTCGCTGCCCTCCTTTTTGTTGGATTTCACTTTTTTACGGGTGGTAGCTTTTGGTTAATGGCACTAGCGACAGTGTTGTTCAATCTTTGTTGTGGACCGATTATTCCGTTGTCGGACGCGATGGCAAATTACTACGCTCGCCTGAAAATGCTCGATTATGGCCGCACGCGGCTATGGGGTTCGATCGCCTTTATCGCAGGCTCGACGGCAGTGGGCTACCTGGTGGCTGAATTTGGCTCCGATATGATCTTGTACACTGCGATGTTCGGCGTGTTTATCTCGTTGCTGTTTGCTATGCGACCGACTAACCCAATGCCTGTAACGCACGGTGGGCAAAGCGCAGAACGTCCAAAGCTGACCGCTCTTTTGACCGACAAGCCGATACTAAAATTCTTAGTGTTGGTGTCACTAATTCAGGGCAGTCATGCGGCTTACTACGGCTTTAGTGCGATTCACTGGAAGGCCGCTGGTCACTCGGAAGATGTCATTGGCTACTTGTGGAGCTTAGGAGTGGCCGCAGAAGTGGCAGTGTTTGCATTGAGTAAGCGCTTATTCGTAGGTTGGTCAATACGCGCGCTGTTTATTGCTGCTGCCGTTGGTGTAATGATGCGTTGGGGTATTACGGCGTCGACAACATCAATTATTGCTTTGGTGGTTGTTCAACTATTGCATGGTGTGACTTTCGCTACCGCACACATTGCCGCGATCCAATATATCCAAAACTCCGAAGAAAATAAGATCGTAGCGTTGCAAGCGTTGTATAACGCGATTCCGTTGGGCGCATTTATCGCGTTAATGACCGTATTGAGTGGCTGGGGTTATGAGCACTGGGGACCGCTTGTGTTCTGGGGCATGGCCGCGATGGGGTTATTGGCTCTGTTCATCAAGCTTGATTCGCAAGACCCACATCAGGTGGTTGATGTATCAGACAAGCCACTTGAAACACAGAATTAGACTTATGTAACAAAGGTTAAAAACTAAGCTTTGTCTCCGTTATCAAAGCAGTGTTAAATGAAACCTCTCCCTCATGGAGAGGTTTTTTTATTCTCTTGCTTTAAAAGTAGCAAGAAAGGCAAGAAAGGATATCGGATGCAAGGATGGCTGGTGGTTCCCGTTTCTTTAGCGTATTTGGGAGCTTTATTTATCATCGCGTGGTACGGCGACATTCAGAAAAGGTGGCTAGCGCGCTGGCGGCCTTGGATTTATAGCCTTTCCATTGCGGTGTACTGTACATCGTGGACCTTCTACGGCACGGTCGGGCAGGCCAGCAGTAATCCTTGGTCTTTCTTACCCATCTATATTGCTCCCATTTTAGTGTTTACCATCGGATGGCGCGTTTTAGCTCGGCTTATTTTGATTGCTAAACGGGAACACATCACGTCGATTGCTGACTTTATCGGAGCACGCTACGGTAAATCCCAAGGTTTGGCCGTGGTTGTTACGCTCATAGCGGTTGCGGGAATTTTGCCGTACATCGCTTTACAGCTGCGTGGTATCACTATGGGGCTTGAAATCATTGCTCCAGAGCTGGCTACTGATTTTGGTTATCAAAACGATAGCGTGTCGTGGTTTGTTGTGGTCGCATTGGCGATTTTTACGATGCTATTCGGTACCCGCCACATTGATAACACGGAACACCATCGTGGGATGATGATGGCAATTGCCTTCGAATCCATTATCAAACTGCTGGCTTTTTTAGTGGTTGGTGTCTTCATTGTTTGGTTGGCGATGAACACCGAGAATTTGAGCTTAATTGATGTTGCCGCACAGACGTATCAGTCACCAAATATCCCGACTATATTGATTCATACTGTACTCACGATGCTGGCGATCGTTTGCCTTCCGCGACAATTCCATACGATGGTGGTGGAAAATGAACGTGCTCAAGATTTGCACGTGGCTCGTTGGTTGTTCCCCATTTATCTGATCTTAATGGGGATTTTTGTTTTACCTATTGCGTGGGTAGGGCAAGGTCTCTTGAGTGGCGCTTCGCCTGATACTTATGTCATCAGTGTGCCGATGTCGGTAGGGGCGAGTGAAATCGCCTTGCTTGCGTTTTTAGGCGGTACTTCAGCGGCAAGCGGCATGGTTATCGTATCGACGATTGCCTTAGCGATCATGGTCTCGAATGACTTGGTTATGCCATTGCTATTGCGTCGCATGCGACTGACGCAGCGTAACCACCACCATTTTTCTGAATTATTACTGCGGATCCGCCGTGGTTTGATTTTAGTTTTGTTGATTGGCGCGTGGTGTTTCTATCAAGCGTTGGACACCATTCATTCACTGTCTGCTATCGGCTTTCTCTCGTTCGCGGCTATCACGCAATTCGCTCCTGCGCTGGTTGGCGGTATGTATTGGCGTCAAGGGAATAAGAAAGGCGTGTATGTTGGCCTCGCAGTGGGTTTTGCTACCTGGTTGATTACGTTAATGAGCCAAACAGACATGCTTGCCGGAGACGCCAGTAATAACTTCCTGATCTGGTTGATTACGCCACCAGAGGTATTGGCTAGTTTTGATATCGCGATTTCAGATTGGGGGATGATCCTCAGCGTGGTCGCTAATGCAGTGTGTTTTGTTGTGGTTTCTATGGCTACCCGACCAAGCCTAAGTGAGCGCTTACAATCGGCATCATTCGTTGGTACACCGTTGCCTGAAAGCGAAAATATGAGTCTGTACCAGAGCCGCGTTACGGTTGCAGAACTGGAAATGCTAGCGTCCAGATTTGTAGGACGAACGCGAGTTAAAGCGGCGTTTCAAGCCTACTGGAGCCAGCAACGAGAAGAGTTGATGCCGAATCAACAAGCGCCATCTTCTCTGATTCGGCATACGGAGCGTGTGCTAGCAGGGGTATTTGGAGCATCTTCTGCTAAGTTAGTGCTTACTTCTGCTCTACAAGGAAGAAACATGCAGCTTGAAGAGGTGGCGACTATCGTCGATGAAGCCTCTGAACTGTACGATTTTAGTCGGGGTTTACTCCAAGGTGCGATTGAGCATATTGGACAAGGTATTGCGGTCGTCGATAAGCAACTACGCTTGGTAGCGTGGAACCAACGCTATTTAGAACTCTTTGAATTTCCGCCAGGCTTGATTCAAGTAGGTCGACCGATTGCGGATGTGATTCGGCACAATGCAGAGCAGGGGTTGTGTGGCCCTGGTGACCCTGATGACCACGTCCGTCGCCGTGTTTATCACCTTGAGCAAGGGACTCGGCACACCTCTTCTCGGGTTCGTCCCGATGGTCGCGTGATAGAGGTGCAAGGTAACCCAATGCCAGGTGGTGGCTTTGTGATGAGCTTTACCGACATCACCGTATTCCGTGATGCAGAGCAAGCACTGAAAGACGCCAACGAGACATTGGAAGAAAGGGTACGTCTGCGGACTCGAGAATTAGAACAACTTAACAAGCAGCTGGTGGAAGCGACGCAGCGCTCGGATTTGGAATCGAAGTCCAAATCACGGTTCTTGGCGGCAGTAAGCCATGACTTGATGCAACCGCTCAACGCGGCGCGTCTATTCGCATCTTCACTATCGGAAGTCGCCAAAGACAGCGAAGCCAAAAAGCTGTCAGCACACATTGAAAGTGCTTTAGAGGCTGCCGAAGACTTAATTGGAGATTTGCTGGATATCTCGCGTTTGGAATCGGGCAAGTTGGAAGTCAACGTGCATGGCTTTGCGTTAAATGATGTGTTATCGAATTTGAATGCTGAGTTTAGTGCGTTAGCCAAACAGCAAGGTATAGAGTTCACCATGATTCCGTCCTCACTCATGGTTAAGTCGGATCCCAAACTGCTGCGCCGTGTGGTGCAAAACTTCCTGACCAATGCGTTTCGTTATAACCCGAATGGCAAAGTCGCACTCGGTGTTCGCCGCGTGAAAGGGCGAGTGCGTATTGATGTATGGGATAATGGAGTGGGGATTGAAGAAGAGAAGCAGCAAGAGATTTTTGAAGAGTTTAATCGCGGAACTCAAGTTCGTTCCGACCAAGGTCTCGGACTTGGTTTGGCGATTTCGAAAGGAATTGCTCAGGTACTTGGGCATGAAATTTCGATGCGCTCTTGGGTTGGAAAAGGCAGTGTTTTTTCCATCACCCTAGATAAAGCTGATCATGTTCAGCCTCATCCAGTTCACGTGGCAATGAGTAAGCAATCTGAACTTGGTCATCTGAGAATCCTATGTGTCGATAATGAGCCTGACATTCTAGTCGGCATGGAAAACTTACTTTCCCGATGGGGCTGCGATACACGAGTTGCGATTGATTTAGTTGAAAGTCTACAAGCGCTTGAGGATGGTTGGATTCCGGATGTAATTTTCTCCGATTACCGACTTGATGATGGTCGTACTGGTTTAGAAGTGCTACAGCAATGCCGCCTGAGATTAGGCCACAGCTTTGAAGGCGTCATCATCAGTGCAGATCGTACCGATGATATGCTTGATGGCATCAAAGCAAATGGGTTCAGCTTTATTGCTAAGCCAGTTAAGCCGCTTAAGCTGCGTTCGGTGCTCAATCGAGTCGCTTAGGATTGGAGTGTTTGAAAAATCGCTATAAAAAGAGACCTCCGAATGGAGGTCTCGATGTTTGTAATCTTAGTTGATAGGCTGAGTTTGCCGCTTATTCTGCGACGCCGCCTTGAGTCAGTTTGGCTGGATTAAGCAATCGCTCTAGTGTGGCTCTATCCAAATCAGTTTCTTCTTCCGCGACATCAATAATCGCGCGTCCCTGTTTGTAGGCTTTTTTCGCGACTTCTGCCGCTTTTAGGTAACCAATGACAGGGTTGAGAGCCGTGACCAAAATAGGGTTTTTGGCGAGTGCTACATCCAAGTTATCTTGGCGAACTTCAAACGTCGCAATGGCTTTGTCAGCTAAAGCGGTTGCGCTGTTAGAGAGTAACTCGATGCTCTCCAATACGTTATGAGCAATAACTGGCAGCATGACGTTAAGCTGGAAGTTGCCCGCTTGGCCTGCGACGGTAATGGTGGTGTCATTACCAATGACTTGCGCTGATGCCATAGCTGCGGCTTCTGGGATCACAGGATTTACTTTGCCAGGCATGATGGAAGAACCCGGTTGCAAGCCTTGTAATTCAATCTCACCTAAACCAGCTAATGGGCCTGAATTCATCCAACGAAGATCATTTGCGATCTTCATGATCGCAACTGCTGCTGTTTTGAGCTGTCCCGACAGAGCGACGATCGCATCTTGACTGCTTAAATTGAAAAAGAAGTTATCACTGGCCGTGAACTGAATACGAGTTGACTGGGTTAGGTTGCTAGCGAATAAGTCTGCAAAGCGTGGATCGGCATTGATCCCCGTTCCAACCGCCGTACCACCTTGGGCTAAGGCTTTTACAGCAGGAAGTGTTTGTTCAATCGCTTGTTTTGCATGCTCGATTTGGAACTGCCAACCGCCAAGTTCTTGAGGAAAGGTAATTGGCATCGCATCCATTAAGTGGGTGCGACCGGTTTTTACAACATCTTTCAATGCTTGTTGCTTAGACTCTAGTGTTTGGCTTAGGTGTGACAGGGCCGGGAAGAGCTGTTTTTCAATGGCTAATGCTGCGCTAACTTGAATGGCCGTCGGTACCACATCGTTGCTGCTTTGTCCCATGTTGACGTGATCATTAGGGCTGACAGTGCCGCCTAGATGCTGGGAGGCCAGTGTTGCAATCACTTCATTCGCATTCATATTTGAGCTAGTGCCTGATCCCGTTTGGAACACGTCAATTGGGAATTGCTCAATATGATTGCCTTCGATAATTGCTTGAGCTGCGTCAGCAATCGCGTTGGCAATATCTCCCTCAAGCAGCCCTAGCTGTGCGTTGGTGAGTGCCGCAGTCTGCTTGATGTGTGCTAACGCTTTGATAAAACCAGATGGCATTTTATGTTGACTGAATGAGAAGTTATCGACGGCGCGTTGAGTCTGGGCTTGGTAGAGAGCATCTGCAGGGACCGTTACTTCGCCCATACTGTCAGTTTCTATGCGGAATTCGGTGCTCATGGTAGGGATCCTTTTGGTTAATCGAGTGAGATTTGAATCAGGCGTAATTGTTGTTGTAGTGCGAGAAATTTCACGTCGCCTTGTTCAAACTGGTAGTAATAGCGTTTGAGGCAGAATAATGGCGTATGGATAGAATCGAGACAGACACGACGGAAGATACGACTGCGAGTTGAGTCTTGAATTGCGTCTAGTAAATGGAAATAAACCTGACGTAAAAACAGCTCACACAACAATAGATTTTCTTCATCGGCATCGTGTTCATAACAAGAAGACAACACCATTCCCCAATGAATATAGTCATGAATCACGTCTGGCTCAAAGCCATGTGGTGCGGCGAGAAGGAATCTATCTTGGGCTTTAAAAAATGCGTTAAAGATGTCCCGTTTGTTGTCCATAACCACCTCTCATTAAATGTAATGATAATTATTATCAATTAACTTGTGAGTTGGCAACCCTTTTTAGAGTAAGAGGTTGTTGAAGAAAGACTTACTGAAACAAAAGCCGACGCAAAGGCGTCGGCTGAGTAGGAATTCATTTATGCTGAGTGAAACTAAGTCACTGTCGTTTGAATACCGGTGAATTAGCTTGTCACCGTTATTCAGTAAATAAGGTTTCGTACTTCACAAATGCGGTTTGTGTTTCACCATAATACAGTGTACCGCCTGATTGAATGACGACTCTTAACCAGCTTTCTGCAGATGCAGGCTTTGGTAAGGTGATGTACCAGCTTTGGCCTGCTTGATCGGCGGGCTTCATATCAATCGGTTGAGCGTTTTTCTCTTTGTCACTCACAATAGAAACTTTAACACCTTCGAGTGGGTAAGCGGCGTTGAGTGATAATTCTAAGTTATTTTTAGTGAGTTTTTCCGAGCGAAATTTCACTTTAAAATCGCCATTTTCCATATCACACAGACCACTGGTGTAACGACAATTAGACTTACTCGCGAGTTTGTAAGTTTCCCCTTCTTGTGCCGCGTGGGGCTTCTCGCTGAGGGCCATATCGGTACCGAAGTAAGCGATCAAAGAGAGAACTGGCGCAATCAGTAGAGCGAGAATAAAGTGCTTGTTTTTGAACATCTTGGCTTCCTTGCAACGACATACTGCGAATATGGTAACTGAAAAGTGAGAATAAAAAAGCCCCGGACGGCTGGTTCCAAACGGGGCTTTTGTGGTTTTGATTAGTTTTTAGTGATCCACTGCACTACCAGCACCTACTGGCACGCGAACGTGTTCGACTAGGTCTTTTACTTCTTGTGGCGTTTCTGCTGTTACTTTGGAGACAGCGAATGCGACGATGAAGTTAAATAGTGCGCCAATAGCACCAAACGCGTTTGGCTCAATACCCAGGAACCAGTTTGTTCCCCAGCTTTCTAGATATTTCCAATCAGCAACGAAAAGGATGCCTTTGTGTTGGAATACGTAGAACAGCGTAATACTGATACCCGCAATCATACCGGCGATTGCGCCTTCTTTGTTGATGCTCTTGCTGAAGATGCCCATCATCAATGCAGGGAAGATGGATGAAGCGGCAAGACCAAAGGCGAGTGCTACCGTACCTGCGGCAAATCCAGGCGGATTTAAACCGAGATAGCCTGCGGCTGCTATCGCTACTGCCATTGATATTCGACTAGCAAGTAGCTCTTTTTTCTCGGATATGTTCGGATTGATAACCCCTTTGATTAAGTCATGGGAAATAGCTGAAGAAATGGCGAGTAGTAAACCTGCTGCGGTAGATAGTGCAGCTGCAAGACCACCTGCTGCCACAAGTGCAATCACCCAGTTTGGTAGTTTAGCGATCTCTGGGTTAGCCAATACCATGATGTCGTTATCAACGCGCAGTTCGTTGGTGGACGCATCTGAAGTGTATTGGATATTGCCATCGCCATTTTTATCGTCAAAACCGAGTAGTCCAGTTGTTTCCCAGTTTTTGAACCACGCAGGACGCTCGTCATACGCTAGGTGCTGACCCGGAGCTGGATTTACCGTATTCATTAGGTTGAGACGAGCCATCGCTGATACCGCTGGTGCAGTAGTGTAAAGGATTGCGATGAAGATCAGAGCCCAGCCTGCTGATGTACGTGCGTCGCGAACCTTCGGCACGGTAAAGAAACGGATAATTACGTGTGGTAGACCGGCAGTACCAATCATCAGTGACATGGTGTAGACAAACATATTAAGTGTGTCGCCACGTACTTGGGTCGTGTATTCACTAAATCCGAGTTCGGTCACCACTTGGTCAAGCCGATCGAGTAGATAGACATCGGTACCAGCCATGGTACTCCCTAGACCAATTTGTGGGATTGGGTTACCAGTGAGTTGCAGAGAGATAAAGATTGCAGGGATAGTGTAAGCAAGAATGAGTACGCAATATTGAGCAATCTGCGTGTAAGTGATGCCTTTCATGCCGCCAAGAACCGCGTACATGAAAACGATACACATACCAATTAATAGGCCAGTGGAGTAATCCACTTCTAAGAAGCGACCAAACGCAACGCCCACGCCTTTCATCTGACCGATAACATAAGTCACTGATGCGATGATAAGACAAACAACCGCTACGATACGTGCTGTGTTGGAGTAAAAGCGTTCACCAACAAACTCTGGCACCGTAAACTTACCAAATTTGCGTAGGTAAGGCGCTAGCAACAGCGCAAGCAGAACGTAGCCACCAGTCCAACCCATTAGAAATACTGAGCCGCCATAGCCCATGAAGGCAATTAAGCCTGCCATTGAGATAAAGGACGCTGCGGACATCCAATCGGCTGCGGTTGCCATACCGTTTGCAATCGGGTTTACACCGCCACCAGCAACATAAAACTCTTTGGTTGAGCCGGCGCGAGCCCAAATAGCAATCCCGATGTACAGGATGAACGTGGCGCCAACGACCAGGTAGGTAATAGTTTTCAAATCCATCTGAGTGACTCCTTATTCGTCCACGCCGAATTCACGGTCAATTTGGCGCATCTTCCATGCGTAATAGAAAATAATTCCTAGGAAGGCATAGATGGAGCCTTGTTGAGCAAACCAGAAACCGAGTTTGTAACCGCCTAGTTGAAATTGATTTAGTACGTCGACAAATAAAATGCCGCAGCCGAAAGACACGACGAACCAGATGACCATTAGGCCGATCATGAGCTTCACGTTTTTGTCCCAATAGGCTTTGGCTCTTTCTTCGCTTTCAAATGCCATTGCCGTCTCCTTACGATTGGTATTGTTGTTAATGAAATGTTTCAATATGTACATTAGCAAGGTGTTGGCAATAACTCTTTTCAACTTTAGTCGGGGTGTTAAAAATGAGGAACCTCCATACTATGGGCTTTTGCAGCGAATAAAGGGGTAAAATGTTATGTTAATAAACTGTTAAGTTAGCCAAAGGTCTAAAGGTTGATTGGATAAACAAGCATGATTAAGACTGGCCATTAATCTTTTCTTCATTGAATTTGGAGATGCTGTGTAAATATTGGTGGTGATCTTGTGGCTCTCAATGAGAGAAGGCGTAGATAAGAAAGCTCACAAGTAATTTATTTACATAAAGTTTTCGCATCAAATCACCGTTTTAACTCACAATAAAGTAATATAACTGAGTCATTCTCGTACAACCTCGCATTTTGAGACGGTGTAAAGGGGAGGCGGATTAGGGCATTACCTCATTAACGAAGTAGCCTTGCTCATCACAATTATTATCGTTTTTCATTAAGGGAGGGTGAGAATGGACGCAGACACCATTAACAGTTTTTTTCTAATAGGTGCGTTGTTAATCGCACTTAGCGTTCTTTTAAGCCCAGTGTCTTCTAAGTTGGGGATCCCAATTCTTTTGGTATTTTTAGCCGTTGGAATGCTGGCGGGGGAAGACGGCTTAGGCGGCATTTTATTCGATAACTTTTCCATCGCTTATTTGGTTAGTAACCTCGCATTAGCCATCATTTTGCTTGATGGTGGGATGAGAACGCGGGTCGCCAGCTTTAGGGTTGCGTTATGGCCCTCGGTCTCTTTGGCGACATTTGGCGTTGCGATCACCACCATTTTGACCGGGCTGATGGCAACGTGGTTATTCGACTTAGATTTATTGCAAGGCATATTGGTTGGTGCGATTGTTGGTTCCACCGATGCTGCCGCGGTCTTCTCTCTACTCAAAGGTCGTAGCCTGAACGAACGTGTTGGTTCAACGCTGGAAATTGAATCCGGCACCAATGACCCAATGGCGGTGTTTCTGACCGTAACTCTGATTGCTATTTTAGCGAACCCTGGCGCTGACTTAAGTGCGGGCTTTTTGGCGTTCAGTTTTCTTAAGCAGTTTGGTATCGGCGCGTTACTTGGCTTCGCTGGTGGCTGGATCTTATGGAAAGTTATCAATCGCAATCAATTACCAGATGGGCTGTATTCTATTTTAACGGTCAGTGGTGGCTTGCTTATTTTTGCTTTATCTAACACTTTGGGTGGCAGTGGTATTTTGTCGATTTACCTTGTTGGTCTTTTATTGGGTAACCGTCCAACACGCAGCCGCCACTCTATTCTTCATGTTTTAGATGGTATGACGTGGCTAGCTCAAATTGGTATGTTCTTGGTGCTTGGTTTGTTGGTTACACCATCTAATTTACTCTCTATTGCCTTGCCAGGTCTTGCGCTTGCTTTCGGGATGATTTTGTTTGCCCGACCAATCTCAGTTTGGATTGGTTTACTGCCATTCAAGAGTTTCACGCCACGTGAAAAGTGGTTTGTCTCTTGGGTAGGATTGCGTGGCGCTGTACCTATCATCCTCGCGGTATTTCCAATGATGGCAGGGTTGCCAGATGCTCAACTGTACTTCAATTTGGCATTCTTTGTTGTAATGGTGTCTTTGATAGTGCAAGGGGGGACGTTGACCAAGGCGATGTCTCTTGCAAAGGTCGAGCTACCTTCTAAGCCTGAGCCAATTTCGCGTACGGGTGTAGAGATTTACCCGACCAGTGAGTGGGAGCTGTTTATCTATAGACTTAAAGCAGATAAATGGTGCATTGGTGAGCCATTACGTAGTCTTTCGATGCCGGAAGGAACGCGTATCGCCGCTGTATTTCGCAGTAAAGAGCTATTGCACCCATCCGGCAGTACGCGTCTTGAGGAAGATGATACCTTGTGTGTATTAGCACAAGAAAAGGATTTAGATGCACTGAGCTTACTGTTTAGTGAAGCCCCAGAGAAAGCGTCGCTAGCGCGATTCTTCGGTGACTTCTTCCTCGATATTGAAGTGAAGCTTGCCGATATTGCCGTGATGTATGGTTTGAATCTGGGGGATGAACCGCTGGATAAAAGTTTGAGAAACCTTGTCGAAGAGCAATTAGGTAGCACGCCAGTATTGGGAGACCATTTCGAGTGGCAAGGTTTGCATTGGATCGTCGCTGATGTTGTTGATCAGCAGGTCACGAAAGTCGGTATCCGATTGCCAAACGAAAAAAGTAAGTCTGACGATAAGACGTCAATCTAGTCGCTCATTTCCGTCAGCATAATCACGGCTTGCGTGCGGTTCTTTACACCGAGCTTACGGAAAATCGCTGTCATGTGCGCTTTTATGGTGGCTTCTGAAACATTCAATTCGTAAGCGATTTGCTTGTTCAGCAAGCCATCGGACAACATTCCCAACACTTTATATTGCTGTGGTGTTAGCGCAGCAATCTTTTCTGCTAAGTCATTACATGCCGCGTTATTGGTGATCAACCCTTCAGGGAAATATGGGTCGCCATTCAGCACTTGATTGAGTGCGTTCACTAATTCGCGCATGTCGCTGGACTTGGGAATAAAACCAAATGCACCATGGCTTTTCACCTGCGTCACGATCGCCGGCTCTTCACTCGCTGAAACGACGACGATAGGTAAATCTGGATGCTCTGCTCGCAAATGAATCAAGCCAGACATACCATTTGCTCCTGGCATTTTGAGGTCCAATAGCACTAAATCTGGCTCTTCCTCTCGTTCTAACAAAGCCAGAAGTGCGTCGAGTGAGTCCGCTTCCAGCAAATTTGCACCACTAATAGCCATGTGGATAGATTGAAACAAGGCATTCCGGAAGAGTGGGTGATCATCTGCAATAATGATGGTGTAGGTCGAATCCATGACGTTAAACACTTTTGACTATTTCGTTAAATTTATTATTGTCCAGCTTTGAGAGAGTGGACAATATTTATTCGCTAAAAGTCTGAACCAAATCGACTTTTATTAGGAAAATTGCATATAAACGCAATGTTCTTATTCAAATCTGAGCAATAAAAAACGCCAGTGGACATCACTGGCGTTTGAATATCTGGTTATCAGAACTGCTTGATATGCTCTAAGAAAGGCTCAGCTTGCATAAAGCCCGTCAAACGAGCGTTTGAAACGTGTTCGCCACTGGCATCCCAAAACTCAATTGTTGGTAAACCAAGTACATTCATGTGCTTCAGTAGTTCGATGTCTTGCACTTGGTTTTTGGTCACGTCCGCTTGCAGAAGAACGAAGTCTTGCAGTTTTGCTTCGACGCTTGGGTCATGGAAGGTGTACTTTTCAAACTCTTTACATGCTACACACCAATCGGCGTAGAAATCGAGCATGACGGGTTTACCTGCCGCTTTCGCAAGTGCCAGTTGTTCTTCAAGCTCCGCCACGTTAGCAATGCGAGTAAAGCTAACAGTGGCTTGCTGAGTTTGTGTTGTGTTGTTGCCAAACCAGTAATTTAAGATAGGTTGTGCTGAGGCTAGCAAACCTAAGACGGCGATTATGCCCACGGCACTTTGTTTCCAGCCACCAAACTCTAGACTGTTTTTGATGTGGTATAGCCAACCAAAAGCAGCAATACCCAGTGCTGACCACAGAATCGTTGACCACATTTCTGGCATGATGCGTTCTAGTAAGAAGATAGGTGCGGCAAGCAGAATAAAGCCGAACAGCGTTTTCACGCGGTCCATCCAACCGCCGGCTTTTGGTAGCAACTTGTTGCCAAATACCGCTACAAGGATCAGCGGAATACCCATGCCCATCGCCAGCGCGTATAACGCGATACCACCGGTAAGCAAATCGCCGCTTTGTGCCACGTAAAGTAGCGCACCAGACAGAGGTGCCGTGGTACATGGTGAGCACACCAGTCCAGAAATCGCCCCCATGGCGAATACGCCTGCACTGCTGCCACCCTTTTGCTTATTACTTAAGTTATTCAACCATGTTTGAACGCTGCTTGGTAGCTGTAATGAGTACAGACCAAACATAGACAAAGCGAGTGCGATGAACAGTACGCTCAAGCCAATCAGCACATAAGGGTGTTGCATTGCCGCTTGGAACTGCATACCTGCAGATGCCACCACAAGGCCGAGTAGGGTGTAAGTCAGCGCCATGCCTTGTACATAGACAAACGACAAGCCTAGCGCACGGCGCTGACTCAGTTTGCCACTGCCAAGCACTATGCTGGTCAGAATTGGGTACATCGGCAGCACACAAGGTGTAAACGCCAAGCCCACACCAAGCGCTAAGAACAGAAGTGGTGTCCACCAGTTATCAGCAAGGTTGGCTGCAAGGCTATCTTGCTGTGTTACTGGCGCCGATGATGTGTCACCAGACGTAGATGATTGCGCCGCTGGTGGCGTTGCTGTTGGTGCCTGTTCTGCTTTTGATGCAGTTGTCGCCGTTGTTGAATCTGAGTTCGACGAAGTAAACGCGCTGATAGGAATCACGCGAGTTTCTGGCGGGTAACAGAAGCCTGCTTTCGCACAACCTTGGTATTGCACCACCACGCGCGCACCGTCTTGCCAATCATGCATTGGTACATTAACGAAGAGAGGTTGAGTATAGATATGCACGTCACCAAAGAATTCATCTTTATGCGGTGTGCCGTCTTCCATTTGCAGTTCGCCTAGCGATACTTTCTCACCAGCTACAGACAAGCGCTCTTGATATAGGTAGTACCCGTCACGTACCTGCCAATCGAGCATCAATTTGTCATCTTGCTGGTAGAAGTTAAATGGAAACGCCTGATCAACCGGAACAAAGCTGTCGCTGCTGCTACCAAAACTGTTGTTCTGGCTACTGTTAAACTGGTCTTTGCCAAATAAAGCTAAAGACGGAGTGGAAAAGGTAATGAGCCCTAAGAGTAAAACGGAAAGTAATGCGCGCATAAAAGAGTCAATTCATCTTAGATAATTGCCGTTAGTGTAACTCAATCAGACCCGGAGGCGAGTCAATAAGTTTCATGAAAATGAAGATTTATTGAGCATAAATCAAGACAACAGGGAATAAAAAAGGGAGCCGAAGCTCCCCGAGTAAGACTCTGTTTCTACTAGATCAGTAGACCACCGAATGCGAAGCCAAGTGCTACCGCAGAAGCGATGGTTACCACACCAGGTACAAAGAATGGGTGGTTGAATACGTACTTACCGATACGAGTTGAACCCGTGTCGTCCATCTCAACCGCGGCAAGTAGCGTTGGGTAAGTTGGCAGCACGAATAGCGCACTTACTGCTGCGAAAGATGCAACTGCGGTAAGTGGTGCGACACCGATTGCTAGTGCTGCTGGCATCAGCGCAACAGTGGTTGCACCTTGTGAGTAAAGCAGCATTGAAGCGAAGAATAGAACGAGTGCTAGCATCCATGGGTAGTCTGCTAGTAGCGCACCCGCAACTTCTTTGATGCCGTCAACGTGCGCGTTAACGAACGTAGAACCTAGCCATGCCACACCAAGAACACACACACATGCTGTCATACCAGAGCGGAATGTTGCTGCGGCTGGGATTTTGCCAGCATCGATTTTACAGCTCATTACGATAGCTGCCGCAGCTGCTAGCATTACCGTCATGATAGCTTCGTTACGACCTAGAGCAGGGTTCTCGATAAGGCCAACAGAGCCAGAAATTGCTGCTGCGTAACACACGACAAATGCGATTGCGCCTAGGAAGATGAATGTTGCTTTCTTCGCTGTTGGTAGGATTTCGCGTTTTGCTTCTGTATTTAGCTTGATTAAGCCTTTTTCTAGACGCTCTTGGTATTCAGCATCGTCTTTTAGCTCACAGCCCATGAAGTTCGCCACGAACGCACCGATCATGCACGCGATGAACGTCGTTGGGATACAGATTGCTAGTAGTGTTAGGTAGTCAACGCCAAATGGGTGCAGCATTGCCGCGAACGCTACAACAGCCGCTGAGATTGGTGATGCGGTGATAGCGATTTGCGATGCTACGACCGCGATAGACAGTGGACGAGAAGGGCGCACGCCTTGGCCTTTCGCTACTTCTGCAATCACTGGCAAAGTAGAGAATGCCGTGTGGCCAGTACCCGCCATTAATGTCATTAGGTAAGTTACGATAGGCGCATAAAAGGTGATGCGCTCAGGATGCTTGCGCAAAAAGTTTTCAGCAACTTGCACCATCCAGTCTAAACCACCAGCTACTTGCATTGCTGCGATAGCGGTGATTACAGACATGATGATCAAAATTACGTCAACGGGAATGTAAGCTTGGCTTGTTGGTACGCCCAAGATCAAAGACAACGCAATGACCCCAGCACCACCGGCAAAACCAATGCCGATACCACCGATTCTTGCCCCCAAATAGATGAAGAGCAGAACCACGAAGAGTTCGACCATGACCATATTGATACCTCTTTAGTTTTTTATTTGATTCTGATTTTTTGAACACTCAGGAACAGGAGTAAATGCTCAGAGAATGAGAACCTAGTGGTTTAGCGGCAATAAAAGCATATAAAAAATGTGGTTAACCGTATGAGAGCCTAAAAAAGGGGCCTGAGTGGCCCCCTTCGGATTCGTTATTACTCGTAACGTTTTGCTTTGTAAGTAGGATGCATGAAGTTTTCTACTGACAAGATTTCATCAAGCTCCTCTGCTGTAAGCAGACCGCGCTCTAGCACGACTTCACGAACACTCTTACCAGTTTCTGCACAAATCTTACCTACGATGTCACCTTCGTGGTGGCCGATGTATGGGTTTAGGTAAGTGACGATACCGATAGAGTTGTAAACGTAGTTTTCGCAAACTTCTTTGTTCACAGTGATGCCGTCGATACATTTATCACGTAGGTTCACACACGCGTTGTGTAGTAGAGAGATAGACTCAAACACACTTTGTGCGATCACAGGTTCCATTACGTTTAGCTGTAGCTGACCGCCTTCTGCTGCGAAAGAAACCGTGTTGTCGTTACCGAGAACTTTGAAGCAAACTTGGTTTACTACTTCTGGGATAACTGGGTTTACTTTAGCTGGCATGATTGAAGAGCCTGCTTGCATTTCAGGTAGGTTCAATTCATTTAGACCTGCACGAGGACCAGAAGAAAGTAGACGAAGGTCGTTACAGATCTTCGATAGTTTCACTGCTAGGCGTTTTAGCGCGCCGTGAGTCATTACGTATGCACCACAGTCAGACGTTGCTTCGATAAGGTCTTCTGCTGCAACAACGTCAAGGCCTGTTACTTCCGCTAGGTGTTTTACTGCAAGCGCTTGGTAGCCAGTTGGTGTATTTAGACCAGTACCGATTGCGGTTGCGCCTAGGTTGATTTCTAGGAGGAGTTTAGATGTGTAATCTAGAGCACGAATCTCTTCGTTTAGTGTTACCGCCCACGCATGGAACTCTTGACCTACTGTCATTGGTACTGCGTCTTGAAGCTGAGTACGGCCCATTTTCAGTACATCTTTAAACTCAACGGCTTTAAGTTCGAATGCGCCTTTTAGGTACTCAATTGCTTCCATTAGCTTGTGTACGCTGTTGTATACCGCAATACGGAAACCTGTTGGGTACGCACAGTTGGTTGATTGGCTCTTGTTTACATGGTCATTTGGGTTAACAAATTCGTATTGGCCTTTCTCTTTACCCATCAACTCAAGCGCAACGTTTGCGATCACTTCGTTCGTGTTCATGTTAACTGAAGTGCCTGCACCGCCTTGGAATACGTCTGATGGGAACTGATCCATGCACTTGCCAGTTTCTAGGATCAAATCACACGCTTCGATGATGTAGTTTGCAACGTCTTTTGGAATAGCGCCAAGTTCTTTGTTTGCTAACGCTGCTGCTTTTTTGGTCATTACCATGCCGCGTACAAATTCTGGTACGTCAGAGATGGTCATATTAGAGATGTTGAAGTTCTCGATCGCACGTAGCGTATGAATACCGTAGTACGCATCTGCAGGGACATGACGTTGACCTAATAGATCTTCTTCAATACGAGTGGCTGGGTTTGCTGTTTTTGGAGCATCAGATAGGGTAGCCATAGCAGGATCCTTAGATGATAATTCTGATAATAAAGTTATTTATTAGCCATTTCTGCAATCTAGAATCCATTCATCAGAATTTTTGGCTGGAAAATCCGTCCTGACTTATGTGGCACATGATACTGCACCTAGCGCATAAAAATAGTAACTAGATCACCTTTTTCGTTTTTCATGAGTCAATAATTTGCAAAGTATGAACGGGTTATTAATAACCCTTTATGGGTACTCGATTTTCCTCGACAAACATGAGTTTTTAGAGTTCGAAATTAGCACTTTAAAAGCACGAAAAAATCGGTATGCAATTGAATGAACGCGCTCCCGCTACTTTGTCTAAAAGAGAAGGAGACCAGTATGAACACGCTTTTTTACAACGATTCGTTTGAGCTTAGTCTGCTTTTACCATTACACTGAATTAAACAAAGGAGGGCGTGTGTTTCCTATCTTATTATTAGCGTTTATTTTTGTTCCGATCATTGAAATCGGCTTATTTATTCAGGTGGGCGGCTTTTTAGGTTTATGGCCGACCATTGCACTAGTCTTAATCACGGCATTTGTTGGTGCATCGTTGGTTCGTAGCCAAGGTATACAAACACTGATGTCAGTACAGGGGCGTCTTGAACAAGGTGAAATTCCAGCCCAGCAAATTTTTGAAGGCGTAATGCTAGCGGTGGCTGGCGTGCTACTGTTAACCCCGGGCTTTATGACCGATGCCCTTGGTATGTTGGTGTTGCTTCCTGCGCCACGCGCCGCGATAGCTAAATACTTGATGAGCAAAATGGTGGTGAAAACCATGCATGGCGGTGGCTTCCAAGGTGGTTTCTCTAACCAGGGGCCATTTGAGCAAGACCCGTTCCGTCGTGACCCATTTGATTCCCAGTCAGATAATGGCAATACCTTCGAAGGGGAATACGAGCGTAAAGACGATGATGATCGCAACAAGCTCAACTGATTGAGTTAGACAGTAAAGAAAACAAAAGGGCGCACCAAGCGCCCTTTTCTGTATTTGGAATTCGTGCTGCTTACAATGCGCCTTCAAAGCCCATTTGACGCCATGCTTCAAAAGCAATGATCGCAACGGCATTCGAAAGGTTTAGGCTGCGCGCATCTGGCATCATTGGAATGCGAATACGCTGCTCCATTGGCAAGCTATCGATGATTTCAGCAGGCAAACCACGAGTTTCTGGACCAAACATCAAAACATCACCCGTTTGGTATTGTGCATCAACGTGGTGACCTGTGGTTTTGGTGGTGCAGGCAAACAATCGGTAGTTACCTTGCTTCTCTTTCTCTAAATATTCTAAGAACGCTTGATAGTTTTTATGACGCGTTACGCGAGCTAAATCATGGTAATCCAAACCAGCGCGGCGGACTTTTTTCTCTTCAAGATCGAAACCCAGAGGTTCAATTAAGTGAAGGTTTGCACCGCAGTTGGCGCATAGTCGAATGATGTTGCCGGTGTTCGGCGCGATTTCTGGTTCGTATAAAGCGATATCAAACATGGTATTGAAATAGAGTTGGTCAAAGAGAGGGGCAGTATATACCCAAGTCACCGAAATATGCGAGATTCAGCAAGATTGACCTGGGTATGAAAGCAGGCATTAGCGCGGATGTTAATACCGTAAGTAGCGATGCTCTTTATAAGAGAGCGTGAGCATAGTTTTCTTCAACTGCTCGCCAGTTGACGACGTTCCACCACGCATCAATATATTCTGGGCGACGGTTTTGGTAGCTGATGTAATACGCGTGCTCCCACACGTCTAATGCGAGGATTGGTTCACCGCGCACATCCACTACATCCATCAGAGGGTTGTCTTGATTACTGGTGGACGTAATGTGAATCTCACCATCTTTTACGATCAGCCATGCAAAGCCAGACCCAAAGGTATTGATGGCAGCTTGGGCAAACGCCTCTTTAAATTGCGCAAAGCTACCAAATTTATCGTTAATTGCTTGAGCAAGCGCGCCTTGAGGCTCTCCGCCACCGTTTGGTGACATGCAATTCCAATAAATGATGTGGTTGTAATAGCCGCCACCATTATTACGTACCGCAGGGCTGAGCTTAGAGATATTGTCAAAGATCTCGTCTAATGACTGAGTTTCGAGCTCGCTCCCTTCAACGGCATTTACAAACTTATCAAAGTACGTCTTGTGGTGTTTGCTGTAATGCACTTCCATGGTTTTCGCGTCGATGTACGGCTCTAGTGAATCGTACGGGTAAGGCAGAGCGGGAAATGTATGTGACATAGTAAATCCTCCTTAATTGGAAAACTCACTTTAATGCTAACGATAATCATTATCAACTTTGATCTTTGTAAGGGTATTCTAAGAAGCCTCACCAATTTCTAAAGTGAGGGTGGGGCTGTGAATCACTCACTCTAGAAATATGGTGCGAATTATTGTTAGTTCATCAAATTGAGACTAACAATTGATCGGTAAGGTGATACTCATACGCAATCCGCCTAAAGGACTTCGGCTGGCTGCGATCGTGCCACTGTGCTGGCGAATGGCACTTTCGGTAATGGTTAGGCCGAGACCTGTGCCGCCAGAGTGGCGATCGCGTGCCGTGGAAACGCGATAGAACGGGCGAAAAATCGCGGCCAGTTCCTCTTCTGGTACACCTTCTCCATTATCGTCAACCGTGATACGAAGCGTATCGTCATCGGCTTTGATGTCGATTTGTACCTCATCTTTTCCGTAGTAAATGGCGTTACGAACGATATTTTCCACCGCACTCATCAGCAGTTTAGGGTTACCGGAAATATTGCGCTTAGGTAATTCTGAATAGTGTAGCTGTTTGCCCATTTGCTCTGCTTCAAACTGCGCATCTTTAATGATTTCTTCCCATAAACTTTCTAGTGGCTGTGTTTCGCGAGTCATATGACTGTTCGCCTGCATGCGAGAAAGCTCTAATAGTTCGCTGATCATCTGTTCCAAGCGCTGCGCTTCGGTATCGATACGAGTCAGTTCTGGGCTTTCGCCTTGTTTACGCGTCGCTAATGCGCTTGCCATGCGCAGACGAGTTAAAGGTGAGCGCAGCTCGTGAGAGATATCGGATAGCAAACGTTGTTGTCCTGAAATCATTTGATTAACCGCTTCGACCATCTGGTTGAAGCTGCTGCCTGCTTGACGAAATTCCGCCGTACCTTTTTCTAAATTTGGGTCTGTGACAAATTCACCTTTCGCCACACGTTGAGCAGCGGCTTCAAGACGACGTGCAGGCTGACTCAAAGCCCAAGCAAGCCATAACAGCAATGGTGTACTAACCAGCATGACCGCAAGCAAGAGCTGGAATGGGTGATCAAACAGACGCAGGAGTAGAGGTGGTGGCTCATTCCACTTGAAGCCCACGTACATCAAGATATCGGAACCTGCCAAAGTGATAGGAATTGGGCCCGCAATCATGTATCGACCATACAGCTTCTGCTTTGGATTATTGTAATCTTCGATACTGGTGACAAAGTTTTGCATGGCACGCAATTGAAAATTGCTGCGTTTTTCTGTCGTAAGAACATTACCGCTGTAGTCAGAAAAAAAGACTCGTGGGCGAGGGTCGTGCTTGCCGTGGCGGTTGCCCTCGATACGAAAAAGTATGCGGCCTAAATCAGTTTGCTGGCTGTATTTTTGTTGGATTGAGTCACGCGTTTCTACCATACGTTTGTAGTGTTCTTCTGGAATATCGCGAGCTTTGCGTGGGTCCAAATGTGGCAGTGATAGCACGGCTATCAATACTAATAACATGGTGAACCAAAAAATGGCAAAGATGCGTCCATACAGGCTATTGATGTTTGGCAGTTTGATGCGTGATAGGTGCATTAATCCTCCTCAAGCAGCATGTAGCCACGACCACGCAGGGTTTTAATTCGCGGCTTGCCATTGCTTTGATCTGGTAATTTTTTACGTAAGTTCGAGACATGCATATCGATAGCGCGATCAAAAGCAGCGAGTCGTTTACCAAGCACATCTAAGCTCAGTGTCTCTTTGGTCAGCACTTGTCCTGGGTTTTGTACGAAGTGGGTGAGTAGCGCAAACTCGGTTGCCGTGAGGTCGAGTAGCTGTTGCTCACAATACGCTTCTTGCTTACCGGGATAGAGGCGGATTTCTTGATACTCAATGCAATCGCTGTTTTTGGTATTTTTTTGTGTGCTGCTAGTGCGGCGTAAAATCGCACGGATACGCGCCAACAGCTCTCGGTCACTAAAAGGTTTTGGTAAATAATCATCCGCGCCCAGTTCCAAGCCGATCACGCGATCAATTTCTTCCCCTTTAGCGGTCAGCATCAAGACGGGAGTTTCCCAATTTTCACGTAAGCGTTTCAGCGTTTCCATGCCATTGAGTTTTGGCATCATGACATCCAACAAAATCAAATCAATCTTATCATTGATCGCGGCTAAGCCGGCTTCACCGTCATTTGCTTCGCTGACGTCAAACCCTTCGAAACTGAGTACTTCTTTTAATAAGCTGGTTAGCTCGATATCGTCATCGATTAAAAGAATGTTTGCCATGGGGGCACCTATAGTAAGTTACCGATAGCCTAATATTACATTGGAATGATGCGCAACGAAGAGGAGAAAAATCACTCTTTACGATTCTTTACGCTCCCTATACGTCGCTTTACCTAGCGGGTCGTATTCTATACTCAAGCGCTGTGAGAACAGCTCAGAAGAACCACTCACCTGTGTAAGGAATCGTATTATGAAGTCTGCAAAAAAACTTGTGTTAGCTGCTGTTGTTCTACCTCTTACTCTTGGCGCCGCAAGCGCATTCGCTTACGGTGGTAAAAACCACCATAAAGGTCCTCGTGACGAATGCGGCATGGGTATGGACCGAGGTGTCATGCGTCAACTAGACCTGACTGATGCACAAAAAGATCAGCTAAAAGAAATGCGTGAAGCAAACAAAGCGGAAATGAAAGCAAAATTCTCTGATGGCAAAGAAGCACGTATGACTGAGCGTCAAGCGCATCACGCAAAAGTGCAATCGCTTTTGCTGGCGGATAATTTTAATGAAGCTCAAGCTACCGAATTAGCAAAAGAGATGGTTGAGCGCCAAACGGAACGTCGCGTGCAAATGCTAGAAAGAAAGCACCAAATGCTTAGCGTATTAACACCTGAGCAGAAAGCGAAATTTGTTGAGCTACAAAATGAACGTATGCAAGAGTGTGGCGACAGAATGCACAAGCGCATGGAAAAGTCGCGCAATAATTAAGTCATGAATTGATGTTATATAAAGAGGCAGCCATTGGTTGCCTCTTTTTGATCTGGTTATTTCATGGTCATTCAATATACTCAACGTATGGTTTTAGTTAACTCTTTGATTATGAAACAGCAATACGCACGTTTAGTTACGACCGCCGCTTGGACTGCAACCATTGTGGCGACGCTTCTTCTGATAGTAAAAGTCATCACGTGGTGGGTAACCGGCTCAGTGAGCTTATTGGCGTCATTGATTGACTCCATGTTAGATATCGCGGCTTCGGTTGTGAATCTTGTGGTGGTTCGTTACGCCTTACAACCGGCAGACCGCGAACATACGTTTGGACATGGTAAAGCTGAGTCCTTAGCGGCCCTAGCCCAAGCAATGTTTATTTCGGGCTCGGCAGTATTTTTGATTCTTAACGGGATTGACCGATTTTTCCGCCCGCATGCTTTACACGCACCGGAGTTAGGTGTGTATGTATCGCTGTTTGCGATTGTGGTCACACTTGGCTTGGTGATGTTCCAAAAACATGTGGTTCGCGTGACGGGGAGCCAAGCAATAGCGGCGGATTCTCTGCATTATCAGACTGACTTGTATATGAATGCTGCGATCATGGTTGCTCTGGGGCTCAGTTATTTTGGAGTGACTCAAGCGGATGCTGTGTTTGCGATTGGTATTGGTGTCTTCATTCTTTATAGCGCTTTCAAAATGGTCAGCGAAGCGATTCAAACCTTACTTGATAGAAAGTTGCCCGATGAAGAGCTTGAGCAAATTAACCAAGCTTGTTTGAGCGTAAAAGGGGTATTGGGCGTGCATCAGTTACGCACGCGAATGTCAGGACCGACGCGCTTTATACAGTTGCATTTAGAGCTAGACGATAACTTAAGATTAATTGAGGCGCATTACATTGCTGATAAAGTGGAAGATAATTTATTGGCTCTGTTTCCTGATGCGGATGTATTGATCCATCAAGATCCATTGTCTGTCGTTTTCGGACCTGAGAAAGAGCAGAAAGCGCAAGATTGGTAGGCTTGAAAAATCCATCAGTGCCCGACGACAAACAGGTACTTATTGACTATCTTTCCATCAATACTTATTAAGATTCGTGATCCTGATATGAATCAACAAAGTTTCATAGAGAAACTGTAATACTCTTACATAAGTAGAAAAGTTACATAAAAAAGTGCGTTTTCATTGGTAATCCTGTAGAGGAAATGTAACATAACGCACAGTTCTGGATTATGCAGGTTGCTTGGTAACAAGGGGCCTAAAAGAAAATTAAATAATTGATTGCCAAAGATCGAGGGTGAGCATGATTAAGAAGATCGGTGTTTTAACAAGTGGCGGTGACGCACCTGGTATGAACGCTGCGATACGCGGCGTAGTACGTACAGCACTATCCGAAGGATTGGAAGTATTCGGTGTGTACGACGGCTACCTAGGCCTATACGAAGGCCGCATCGAGAAGCTAGATCGTTCTAGCGTTTCAGATGTGATCAACAAAGGTGGTACGTTCCTAGGTTCTGCACGTTTCCCTGAATTTAAACAAGTGGAAGTTCGTGAAAAAGCGATTGAGAACCTGAAAAAACATGGTATCGATGCACTAGTGGTAATCGGTGGTGATGGTTCGTACATGGGTGCGAAGAAACTGACTGAAATGGGTTACCCATGTATCGGTCTTCCGGGCACAATCGACAACGATATCGCAGGTACGGATTACACTGTGGGCTACCTAAGTGCACTAAACACCGTTATCGATGCAATCGACCGTCTACGTGATACTTCTTCATCTCACCAACGCATTTCAATTGTAGAAATCATGGGCCGTCACTGTGGTGATTTGACTCTGATGTCTGCAATTGCGGGCGGTTGTGAATACATCATCACTCCGGAAACTGGTCTAGACAAAGACAAGCTGATCAGCAACATCCAAGATGGTATCGCTAAAGGTAAGAAACACGCGATCATCGCGCTTACTGAGCTAATGATGGATGCTAATGAACTAGCACGTGACATCGAAGCCGCGACAGGTCGTGAAACTCGTGCAACAGTACTTGGTCACATCCAACGTGGTGGTCGTCCAACTGCATTTGACCGCGTATTAGCATCTCGTATGGGTAACTACGCTGTTCACCTATTGATCGAAGGTCATGGTGGTCGTTGTGTAGGTATCGTGAAAGAGCAACTTGTTCACCACGATATCATCGACGCAATCGAAAACATGAAGCGTCCAGTACGCAACGATCTATACAAAGTTGCTGAAGAGTTGTTCTAAGCAAGCTTGAAATAGATAAACAAAACCGCGGCTTTCCGCGGTTTTTTTGTATTTGAGAATCAACAAAAAGAAACTAGCGATAGACGAGTGTTAAGACACGCTGCTCTGCTCTATGAGCGTTAATTTTCGCTCGCGCAGCGCAAACAAGTAGCCCAGTAGCCCACCCAACGTATTCCCAACCGCGATACCGATAAACAAGCCTTCAATGCTGTAGATTTGGCTCCCGATCCACGCCGATGGCAAGGTAAAAATGAACAGCCGCATAAAGCTCCACTGGAATGCACGCAATGGCTTGTGCATCGCATTCAAACCACTGACTAACATCATTACGATGCCTTGGAAGCCATAACTAAATGGCACCACCAGTAAATAATGCCAAAGCAGGTTTTTCACCGCATCTTCCTGAGAAAACAGCGCAGCCAGAGGAATGCTCAGTGGCACCATCATCAAGAAGATAAACCCTTGGAATACCACTGCAAAACGCATGCTAATAAATAAACCGGAAAAGGCTCGTTGCGGTTGTTTGGCTCCTAAATTTTGTGCCATAAACGGTGTGAGGGCAGAGGTCAGCGACATCAATACTAAAATCAATATGGACTCAATACGCTGCGCTGCGCCGTAAGCAGCAACCGCCGCTGTACCGTGGTTGGATAACAGCATCATCAGAATGGCACCGGACAACGGATTCATCGCGTTTGATAGCGCTGCAGGGGTACCAATTTTTAGTGTCTGTTGCCAGTCTTGTTTCAGCAAAGCCCATTGGGGTTGAGCAAGCAATTTTTTCCGTTTAATTAGCACATAGAATGAGCCACACAAAGCACCTAACCAGCTAAAGGCACTTGCTATGGCTGCGCCTTGAATGCCAAGTTCCGGAAAAGGGCCATAACCGAAAATCAACAATGGATCGAGCATGCCATTAATCAAACCAGCCAACATCATGACTTTTGCTGGTGTTTTTGTGTCGCCAGTAGCTCGGATAGCACTGTTGCCCGCCATTGGGATCACTAGCAGAGGAATGGTGAGATACCAGACCTGCATATATTGCTCAATAAGAGGGATGAGATCATCAGACGCACCAAGAAAACGAAACAATGGCGCAATGGTGGTAAAGCCAATAGAAGACGCGATAGCCACAAGTAACACGGCTAACAACAAACCGTGGGTGGTGAACCGAGCAGCTTGTGGTGCATGACCTTGCCCAAGCAAGCGACCAATATTGGTCGATAGTCCCATCCCAATCCCCATCGTAATGCAATTAACCGCAAAGGTGACAGGAAAGGTATAGCTGATAGCCGCTAGCGCTTGAGTGCCAAGCAACGAGATAAAAAACGTGTCCACCAAGTTAAACATCAAAATTGCGATCATGCCCATGGTCATGGGTACGGTCATTTTCCGCAGCGTTTCAGGAATGGGTGCGGTCAACAAACCATGCTTATCGGTCGCTTGGGGTTCCAGCTTGTTATTTTCCTGCATGTGTGACAACTATCTGGTGAGCAAACTGCAAGGATACAAGAAAGCGAGATGCCGAGCGAGTGAGCATTTCTAACGCAAACCGTTGCCTAGTTGTTCGTTATTTTAACTAAGTCACAAAAATTTTGTGCCACCCCCTTGGGATCGCTGCTTCGACCCCTTATATAGGGATCACGTGTCTGGGGCTACAGTCCCTAAGGACAATTATCAAATAAACATGGAAATTTTCAGGAGAGACGACCGATGAACATTCGTCCATTACATGACCGAGTTATCGTTGAACGTAAAGAAGTTGAATCTAAGTCTGCTGGTGGCATCGTTCTGACTGGTTCTGCTGCAGAAAAATCGACTCGCGGTGTTGTTCTAGCTGTGGGTAAAGGCCGCATCCTAGAAAACGGCACCGTACTGCCACTAGACGTTAAAGTCGGTGATACCGTTATCTTCGCTGAAGGTTACGGTACAAAAACTGAAAAAATCGACGGTAAAGAAGTGCTTGTCATGTCTGAAAACGACATCATGGCGATCGTTGAATAATAGCAATCATTGAGTAATTTTTTGCTCAGATTCAATTACGAAATTACACACAAAGAATTTTAGAAAGGAAATCAAAGATGGCTGCTAAAGACGTTAAATTTGGTAATGACGCACGAGTTAAAATGCTGGAAGGTGTAAACGTTCTGGCTGACGCAGTAAAAGTAACATTGGGTCCTAAAGGACGTAATGTCGTTCTAGACAAATCTTTTGGTGCACCGACTATCACTAAAGATGGTGTATCAGTAGCGCGTGAAATCGAGCTGGAAGATAAATTCCAGAACATGGGCGCACAAATGGTTAAAGAAGTTGCGTCTAAAGCAAACGACGCAGCGGGTGACGGTACAACAACAGCAACGGTACTAGCACAATCTATCGTTAACGAAGGTCTAAAAGCAGTCGCAGCGGGCATGAACCCAATGGATCTTAAGCGTGGTATCGACAAAGCTGTTGCCGCGGCAGTTGAGCAACTAAAAGAGCTTTCTGTTGAATGTAACGACACAAAAGCGATCGCGCAGGTTGGTACTATCTCTGCAAACTCAGACGCAAGCGTAGGTAATATCATTGCAGAAGCAATGGAGCGTGTGGGTCGTGATGGCGTTATCACGGTTGAAGAAGGTCAGGCGCTACAAGACGAGTTAGACGTAGTAGAAGGTATGCAGTTCGACCGCGGTTACCTGTCTCCTTACTTCATCAACAACCAAGAATCAGGCAGTGTTGATCTAGAAAACCCATTCATTCTTCTTGTTGATAAGAAGATCTCAAACATTCGTGAGCTTCTTCCAACGCTAGAAGCTGTCGCGAAAGCATCTCGTCCACTGCTTATCATTGCAGAAGATGTAGAAGGCGAAGCGCTAGCAACATTGGTTGTGAACAACATGCGTGGCATCGTAAAAGTTGCAGCTGTGAAAGCACCTGGCTTCGGTGACCGTCGTAAAGCAATGCTACAAGACATCGCTATCCTAACTGGCGGTACTGTGATTTCTGAAGAGATCGGTCTAGAGCTAGAAAAAGTTGCACTAGAAGATCTAGGTCAAGCGAAGCGTGTTTCTATCACGAAAGAAAACACGACTATCATCGATGGTATCGGTGAAGAAGAGATGATCTCTGGTCGAGTAGCTCAAATTCGTCAACAAATCGAAGACGCAACTTCAGACTACGACAAAGAGAAACTACAAGAGCGCGTAGCGAAACTGGCTGGCGGTGTTGCAGTAATCAAAGTCGGTGCAGCGACTGAAGTTGAAATGAAAGAGAAGAAAGACCGTGTAGAAGATGCGCTAGCCGCAACTCGCGCAGCGGTTGAAGAAGGTGTTGTTGCTGGTGGTGGTGTTGCACTTATCCGCGCGGCATCTAAGATTGCTCACCTAACGGGTGACAACGAAGAACAAAACGTTGGTATCCGCGTTGCACTACGTGCAATGGAAGCGCCAATCCGTCAAATCACGAAGAACGCAGGTGAGGAAGACTCAGTGGTTGCGAACAACGTGAAAGCGGGTGAAGGTAGCTACGGCTACAACGCGGCAACAGGCGAATACGGCGACATGCTAGAAATGGGTATCCTAGATCCAACTAAAGTTACTCGTTCTGCACTACAATTCGCAGCATCGGTTGCAGGTCTGATGATCACAACTGAAGCGATGGTTACTGACCTACCGCAAAAAGACGCGCCAGCGATGCCTGACATGGGCGGCATGGGTGGCATGGGCGGTATGGGCGGCATGATGTAAGCCAGCTTATCTCATCGCTCTAAGGAAGCCCTTATAGCGGAAAGATAACCGACCAAACCTTTAAAAGTCGAGGCAGATGCCTCGACTTTTTTATGCGTGCCACCTGAGAAACATGACGTTCTGGAGTGGCTTATCATGAGATTTTTGAGCGTAAAAAGCGCCATTTCAGAAGCAAAAAAATCGAAGAGAAATATTTTTTCTTTTGAGTCAGATGGTTAAATCTGACCTACCGCTAACACTTTTTGAACGTGGATAGCGCAAAATCTGAACATTACACTATGTTGTAAATTGTTGCTTCCCATCATGGAGATGAAAATGAAAAAGCTTATGACGTCATTGGCGGTTGCAGCCGCTATCGCATCACCAGTTGCTCTTGCTGACAGTACACCTGTGATGTTCTCTACTATCGACAACACAAACGCACCTTCTAACTCGTCAGTTGGTGGTGTTCGTTTAGCTGTGTTGCATGGACAGGTGAATGAGGTTAAAGGTGTCGACTTTTCACTGCTTGGTATGTCAGAAACGGATCGTACGACAGGTGTGAACTTCGGTCTGTTTTTTGGTGCAGCAAAGGTAAACCAAGAAATGAAAGGTGCGTCTTTAGGCTTAGTTAACTGGAACCAAGGTCAGACGACGGGTGTTAACTTGGGTGCTGTCAACATTACGAACAATGTAAAAGGCTTGAACTGGAGCGCGGTGAACTATTCTGAAGGCTACACCATGGCGGATGTGGGCTTAGCGAGTATCTCTAAAAAGTCTAACTTCCAGTTTGGTTTCTTCAACATGACCGATCAAATTGATGGCGTACAAATTGGTCTTTTGAACTGTGCGGATAACGGTTTCTTCAAGTGTTTCCCACTCATCAACTTTGCTAAGTAATCCCTGAGCAAGTCAGAATCTTTAGATACAGAAAGCCCTCGATATTCGTCGAGGGCTCTTTAATTACTGATGAGATGAAGTGAGTTTCTCGGAGCGTTAACTATTTAATTAATCGTGATGAAGTTTTGCGTTGTTGAATTCTTTGATGAACACCGCGGCGTAATGCTTTGATGTGGTTTTCTGCTTTATCCACACCTAACAACACGGTTAATGTCAGGAGAGTAATAACCACCGACTGCGTTAAATAACCCAAACCTATCATCAAACCTAAACCTGCTAGTACCCATATTACAGCCGCGGATGTTACGCCATGGATTTTTCCATCGAGTGTCATCATCACCCCTGCACCCAAGAAGCCGACGCCAGTAATGATCTGACCAAGCACTCGTGCTTGATCAAGTGTATTTGGCGATAACGACACTGCCATCGACATAAACAGGTAGGTGCCTGAAATAATTAATATTGCTGTGCGAATGCCAACCGGTTTACCACGAGTTTGGCGCTCTATACCGATCATGAGCCCATTAATGGCGCAGCATAGTAGGGCAGGCCAACTGAATGGGCCAAGATCGAAAATTTGTTCGAATGCTGTATGCATCTTGACCTCCAAAAGTGCGGAGTATGCATAGACTTACCGTGCAAAGCGAACAAAAATAATCAATCTAGACGACAAATTTAATTGAGTGTCAGAGCTTATTCTAAATGCAAATCCAACGGCGTTTTACTTGGCCTGCCACCAATTTCTCGTGTGAGTTTTGGTACCAGATAACCCGATACACGCGTGATGAGTCCGCGCATAATAGCTTTCGCTTCTGCGTCCGAAATAAAGTAGTGCGCTGCTCCTTGCACCTTATCAAGAACGTGGAGGTAATAAGGCAAGATACCCGCGTCAAATAAGGCCTCACTTAACGCCACTTGAGCTTCTACCGAATCATTCACGCCTTTCAGTAGAACGCCTTGGTTTAGAAGCGTAACGCCCGCTCTTTTGAGCTTGAACATCTGTTCAGCAAATTCGTCATTGATTTCGTTGGCATGGTTGATGTGAGTGACGAGGATGATTTGTAACCTTGATGCTTGCAGCAGTTGGCATAGTTCATCAGTGACTCGAGCAGGAATCACCACAGGTAAACGGCTATGAATACGCAGACGTTTGATGTGAGGAATATGAGCAATGTGCTCTAAAAGCCAATGAATCTCATCGTCTTTTGCCATTAATGGATCACCACCTGAGAAGATGACTTCGTTCAACTCTGGTTGTTGTGCCATGTACTCTAAGCACTTGGTCCAGGCTTGTTTCCCGCTTTTGTTCTCTTGATAAGGGAAGTGACGACGAAAACAGTAACGGCAATTTACCGCGCAGCCACCTTTGACAATCATCAGGGCGCGGTTGCGATACTTGTGTAGCAGGCCAGGGACTTCATTGTCCTGCTCTTCCAATGGATCATTGGAGTAACCCGGATGCACCTCAAATTCGTCGCTCAGTGGTAAAACCTGACGTAAAAGAGGGTCTTTAGGGTTGCCTTTCTCCATCCTATCGACAAAACTTTGCGGTACACGCTGTGCAAACAGCTTGCGCGCGGCAAACCCGTCTTGCCACGGTGAAGGATCAATTTCCAGTATTTCGAGCAATTTTGCAGGATCAGAGATCCCATTCGCCAACTGTTTGAGCCAGTTTTGCTCAACAGATTCGACTTTTCGGGTTATTATGTGCGGCATTGAATTTAGCTCTAAGAATGTAAGAGGAAAAAATGGCTACAGTTAGCACCAATGAATTTAAAGGCGGTCTTAAGTTAATGCTTGATAACGAGCCTTGTGTAATTCTGGAAAACGAATACGTTAAACCAGGTAAAGGCCAAGCGTTCAACCGTGTTAAAATTCGTAAACTTCTTTCTGGTAAAGTGCTAGAGAAAACATTCAAGTCTGGTGACACTTGTGAAGTGGCAGACGTAATGGATATCGACCTAGATTATCTATATTCAGACGGCGAATTCTACCACTTTATGAACAGTGAAACGTTTGAACAGATCGCAGCGGATGCAAAAGCGGTAGGTGAAAACGCTAAGTGGTTGGTAGAAAACAACACTTGTATGATCACACTTTGGAACGGTAACCCAATTACTGTTACTCCACCAAACTTCGTTGAGCTAGAAGTTGTAGACACAGACCCAGGCCTGAAAGGTGATACTCAAGGTACTGGCGGTAAACCAGCGACGCTATCAACCGGCGCTGTTGTTCGTGTTCCTCTGTTCATCTCAATTGGTGAAGTGATTCGCGTAGATACTCGTACTGCTGAATACGTAGGTCGTGTGAAGTAAGCACTTTATATGATTGTTAGAAAGGTCGCTTCGGCGGCCTTTTTTATTGCCTGTGATTCTTCTCTTTTAATCCCTCTGCGTAAAACATCGATATCCTCCGCAAATTTTTGATGATTTTGTATTGTTCGTAAAAATCTTATTTATTCCATGAATCTGTCGATTATTCCTTAATGTAACATTTTGATACATTAGTACTTGTTGCTGAGTTGCATAGCAATCTGATTTTTATCGATTTAACTTAGTAACAATCCAAAAAAGGAGAACAAAATGGAAAGCAGAGGTTTAGGAAGGGGTTTAAAGGTGGAAGAAAGACGTCAGTTACTACATAAAGGATTAAAAGCAGCCGTATTTGGCGTACCGCTGTTGGCTATAGGCTTAACGATTAATAGCTCGGTGCTGATGACCGATGCGGGTTACAGCTACGTGCATCAGAATAATATTACTGGTGAGTTGGATGTGTTTACTGAACCTGGCATTCATTTTCGCATGCCATTTCTGTCCAAAATTACCAAGTATGACCAAGTGATCACCGTGTCATTCGGTAACAGCAAGGGCGAAGATTTTTATCAACGCCTTGATGCGATTCAGGTTCGATTTGCCGACACCTATATTGGTCAGATCCCCGTAACATTCCGCTTTAAGCTCAGTAATGACCCTGAAGCGGTGAAGAAGATGCATAAAGAGTTCCGCAACAACAGTAACTTGATCGATGCGCTGCTTGTAAAGAACGCACGTAACGTAACGGTGATTACCGCAACCCAATACACGGGTGAAGAGTTTTTCCAAGGTGGTTTGAACCAATTCAAATCGAAACTTGGCGATCAGTTACGAGAGGGGATTTATCTAACAGAGCGACGTCAGGTTGAAGTGGAAGAGTTGGATCTTGCGCCTGTTGGGGCGAATCAAGCTAACGCGAACCAATTACAGCGCACCAATCAACTGGTATGGAAAACTGTGCCAGTCGTAGACAAAACCGGGCAACCAATTCGTCAAGACAATCCGTTACAACAATACGGTATTCAAGTGACGCAGGTGACCATTGGTGACCCGCAGCCAGAAAAGCAATTAGATCAGCTATTGGCAGATAAAAAGCGTTTAGTGGCGGATCGTATTCGCGCGATTCAGGAACAAGAAACGTCGAAAGCACAGGCAGAGACCGAGCAGTTACGCAAAGAGATTCAACGAACACGTGAGGTGCAAGACGCTCAGCGTGGTAAAGAACTCGCAATTATTGCTCAACAAAAAGAAGTGGAAGTTGCACGTCAGATTGCAGAGCGTGAAATCGTTGAAGTGGAAAAAACCAAACGACTTGCTGAAGTCGAGAAGGAGAAAGAGTTAGCTATCGCAGAGGCTAACTTAGCGATTCAAAAAGCGAACGCACTTTCTGCTGAGTTTGAAGCGAAAGCGATATTAGCGAAAGGTCGCGCAGAATCTGAAGTCCTAAAAGGTAAGTATGCGGCGTTAGGAGCAAATCGTGAAGTTTACTTGGCAGAATTGAATCGAGACGTAGCGAACTCTCTGTACAACAATTTGCAAAACTTCCAAGTTCAGATGCCACAAAATTACATTGGTGGAAGTGACGAAACGGGCTTGAAAACAAACCTAGATGTGATTACTGGCTTTGGTGCTCTGGGTCTTATGGACCAGACAAAGAAGGTCGCACAGCAATAAGATCATGGGTGGTCAAAAGCTTAAAAAGCAAAAAGATCATAGGTAACCCAAAGCAATAAAAAAGCTGGCATTTAGCCAGCTTTTTCTTTTTTTGGTCAGTCTCTTAAATCATGAAGATAAAGATAACTGCTAGTGCAGTGATTAAGCCTGCAAATGCGTAACATGCGATTTTACCAATCACACCAGTGTGGAATTTAAGGTCGTGCATACCGTGGTGTACACGGTGCATTGCATGCCACATTGGCAATGCTAGCGTGCCAATGATGAATAGCGCACCGATGATGCTGGTTGCGAATGCAGAGACACGCTCGTAGCTCATCGCTTCTGCGTCAATCACGCCTAGTGGTACCAAGATACCTAGCACCAATACCGTGATTGGCGTGATCATCGCGAACCAAGTACCGCCCGCACCAAACAGACCCCACCAGATTGGCTCATCAGAACGTTTTGGTGATGTGTTTACACTATAATTCGGTTTCATTGCTCAGCTCCTTACACCACGATGAGAACGATCAGTGAGATGAACGCAACCGCGGCCCACTGAGTCAATACGATGATCTTCTTGTCCACTGGTTTGCCCTTCAAACGAATTGGCATTACTTGTGGCATCATGCTGAAGAAAGTTTGAGCGTGGAATAGGCTACCGAGTAGTGCAACGATGTTGATTGCGACTACGATTGGGTTCGCCATGAACGCTAACCAACCTTGCCATGCTTCAGGACCTTTCACCAAGCAACCTAAACCGAAAGTTAGGAACAGAGTGAATAGGATTAACGGAAGCACCGTTGCTTCACGTAGCATGTAGAAGCGGTAGAAAGGATGGTTCTTCCACCAAGTGCGTTTTACTTCACGAACGTAAGGTTTACGATTGCTCATCCTTATGCCTCCACTTTCTTTGGTGAACCATCAGGTTTCAACATAGCAATCACGAAGTCCATAGAAGACTCCACTTTGCCTTGGTTTACTGCCGCTGCTGGGTCAACGTTTTTCGGACAAACTTCAGAACAGTAACCAACAAACGTACAACCCCAAGCACCGTTTTCACCGTTGATAAGCTTCATGCGCTCATCTTTACCGTTGTCACGGCTGTCTAGGTTGTAGCGGTGGGCTAGCGTTAGTGCAGCAGGACCGATGAACTCTGGGTTAAGACCAAACTGAGGACATGCTGCATAGCACAGACCACAGTTGATACAGCCAGCGAACTGCTTGTATTTCGCCATCTGTTCTGGCGTTTGCAAGTTCGTACCGTCTTCTGGTTTACGATCGTTACCAATGATGTATGGTTTGATTGCTTCTAGGCGCTCGATGAATGGCGTCATATCAACAATCAAGTCTTTCTCGATTGGGAAGTTCGCTAGAGGCTCGATAGTCACGCCGTCTGGGTAGTCACGTAGGAAGCTCTTACAAGCAAGTTTCGGTACGTTGTTCACCATGATGCCGCAAGAACCACAGATCGCCATACGGCAAGACCAACGGTAAGACAGATCTTTGTCTAGGTGGTCTTTGATGTAACCAAGTGCGTCAAGTACAGACATGGTTTCATCGAATGGGACTTCGAATGTTTGCTTGTATGGTTCTGCATCTTTTTCTGGGTCGTAACGCAGGATGTCTACTTTTTGAATGCGATTTGCTGACATTATGCTTGCTCCTCTGCGTTCTTCTCTTCAGCCGCTGCTTTTTCTGCTGCTTCACCGTATAGACGAGCTTTTGGCTGTGACTTAGTGATGGTCACATTGCTGTAATCGATACTTGGTGCTGACTCTGGCTTGTAGAAAGCAAGTGAGTGTTTTAGGAAATTCACGTCATCACGTTCTGTACAACCGTCGTCTAGACGTTGGTGCGCGCCGCGCGACTCTTTACGTAGAATCGCAGAGTGAACCATCGCTTCTGCGACTTCTAGGCCGTAACCCACTTCGATTGCGTATAGAAGGTCTGTGTTGAACACTTTACCTTTGTCTTTGATGCTGATGCGTTTGTAGCGTTCTTTCAACTCAGTGATTTTGTCGATAGTCGCTTGCATCAAATCTTCTTGGCGGTATATACCACAGCCCGCTTCCATGGTGTGGCCCATTTCTGTGCGTATTTCTGCCCAGTTTTCGTCGCCTTCTTGGTTCATCAGTTTCGCGATGCGCTCTTCAACGGCTTTGACTTGCGCGTCAATTGCCGCGTCGTTCCAACCTTTGAATTCTGCTGCGCGTTTCACTGCATTTTCACCCGCTACGCGGCCAAATACCACGAACTCAGCCAGTGAGTTAGACCCTAGACGGTTTGCACCGTGAAGACCAACAGACGCACATTCACCCACCGCGAATAGGCCTTTAATGCGAGTTTCACAACCGCCGTCCGTTTCAATACCACCCATGGTGTAGTGAACGGTTGGACGAATTGGAATTGGCTCTTTTGCAGGGTCCACGTTTACATAAGCTTTTGCTAGCTCACAGATGAACGGTAGACGTTCTTGTAGGTACTCTTCACCAAGGTGGCGAAGGTCTAGGTGCACCACGTCACCCAGTGGGTGTTTGATGGTGTTGCCTTTCTGTTGTTCGTGCCAGAAAGCTTGAGAAACTTTGTCACGAGGACCCAGTTCCATGTATTTGTTCTTCGGTTGGCCAACTGGAGTTTCAGGGCCCATGCCGTAATCTTGTAGGTAACGGTAGCCATTCTTGTTAACGATGATACCGCCTTCACCACGACAACCTTCCGTCATCAGGATACCTGTGCCTGGAAGACCGGTTGGGTGGTATTGAACGAATTCCATATCACGTAGAGGAACGCCGTGACGGTAAGCCATTGCCATACCATCGCCCGTTACGATACCGCCGTTGGTGTTACAGTGGTAAACACGGCCCGCGCCACCTGTTGCTAGAACAACAGATTTTGCTTTGATAGTAACAAGCTCGCCTTCAGACATGTGAATAGCAATCAGACCTTGAACTTCGCCTTCATCAACAAGCAGATCCACCACAAAGTACTCATCAAAACGTTTGATGTTGCTGTACTTCATTGATGTCTGGAATAGCGTATGAAGCATGTGGAAGCCAGTTTTGTCTGCAGCGAACCAAGTACGTTCAACCTTCATACCACCAAAGCGGCGTACGTTGACTTCACCGTTCTCTTTACGACTCCATGGGCAACCCCATTGCTCCATTTGGATCATTTCGCGAGTCGCGTTCTCTACAAAGTATTCAACAACATCCTGTTCACATAGCCAGTCACCACCGCCAACAGTGTCGTTGAAGTGGTTGTCTAAGCTATCTTCATCCTTGATAACTGCTGCTGAGCCACCCTCTGCAGCGACCGTGTGGGAGCGCATTGGATAAACTTTAGAAATCAGAGCGACTTCTAAGTCTGGGTTTGCTTCAGCCGCTGCAATAGCAGTACGAAGACCAGCGCCGCCTGCGCCGATGACTGCGATATCTGTGGTGATAATTTGCACAGTTATCCTCCAGTGTGTGATTGCGGAAATCCGCTTGTTATTGTCATTACGAGGCGCTCTTTAAAAAGAACTCCCCAAAAGTAGTAGGGTTAGTGTAGATGAGCCACATGGCAGAAAAATTGATGTAATTGGGTTTTTGCTTCGGTAATGCACTTAAGGGCATAGAATTTACAGGTTATGTGACTGCTATCACGGCATCGAGGTTTTGGCCCTCAAGCATTAACATTAGGGATGTTAAACCTGTGTTGCGTGACATTAACCGCATGGATAATAGGATTTTAACTGAGCGTTTTTTGTTCTGCGGCACGAGTAATGCTTGCCTCAAATTGGCGAGCACATTAGTAAAAAGAAGAAGGGATATTCCTCTCTTCTTGAAGAGTAAAAAGCATGTAGAATGAGACTTTCCTCGCTGAATTAAAGTTTGAGAGACTTGTTATGCAAACCAACTGGCAACCTACTGCTTCCATTGACCAACTTCGTCAACGTGCGACGTTAATCGCGTCGATTCGACAATTCTTCGCTGACCGACAGGTGATGGAAGTCGATACGCCAGCCATGAGTCACGCAACCGTGACTGACATTCATTTGCATACTTTCCAAACCGAGTTTGTTGGCCCAGGCTATGCCGATGGCAGTAAGCTGTTTTTTATGACCAGCCCAGAGTTCCATATGAAGCGCCTTTTGGCTGCGGGCAGCGGTTGTATTTATCAAATCAACAAAGCATTTCGTAATGAAGAGAATGGTCGCTACCACAACCCTGAATTCACGATGTTGGAGTGGTATCGCGTTGGCTTTGACCATCATAAATTGATGGATGAAATGGATGACCTGTTGCAGCTGGTATTGAAGTGTGGCGCAGCGCAGCGCATGACGTATCAGCAAGCCTTCATTGATGTGTTGGGTGCGTGTCCACTGGAAGGCTCGATGACTGAGCTGAAAGCGGCGGCAAGCAAGCTGGGTTTGAGTGACATTGCTGAGCCAGAAGAAGATCGCGATACGCTGCTGCAACTACTATTTAGCGTGGGAGTAGAAAACAAAATTGGTCAGGACGTGCCGGCTTTTGTGTACGACTTCCCTTCATCACAGGCGGCGCTTGCGAAAATCAATCCTCAAGATCATCGCGTCGCGGATCGTTTTGAAGTGTACTTTAAGGGGATAGAGCTGGCGAACGGATTTCATGAACTGGATAACCCGAAAGAGCAATTAGCGCGCTTTGAACAAGATAACGCAAAGCGTATCGAAATGGGTTTAAAACCACAGCCGATCGATTATCATCTGATCTCTGCACTGGAAGCAGGGTTGCCAGATTGTGCAGGGGTCGCGTTGGGTATCGATCGTTTGATCATGCTGGCGCTAGGCTGTGACCACATTGATCAAGTGACGGCCTTTCCATTTCCAATTGCATAAGGACGTCCAATGAACCTGACGGCTGCACGTTTCGTCATCTTTAGCTACGCCATATTGATCGCTTTTTTATCTCTGAGTTCAGGTGAACTGCAAGACTGGGGCAATATCGCGTATCTCGACAAAATGCAGCACGCTATGGCGTACAGCGGCTTTGCGTTTTTAGGTTGTTTTTGCGTGTGGCGTTGGCGTCAACGTTGGGCGGTAGCGATTAGTATTTTGCTATTCAGCGCCGTTATTGAGTGGTTGCAAGGGTATGTAGGGCGACAAACTTCTTGGTTAGACCTTGTCGCCAACTCAACTGGCATCTTAACTGGTCTGTTATGTTACCGTATTTGGAGCCTCTATCGACCTAGGTTGGTGAAGTCGCTATACTCGATTCGTTAATGAAGAGGGAACACGATAACAATGAAAACGCGCGACAAAATCGTCTACGCGGCACTGGAGTTGTTCAACCAACATGGTGAGCGCAACATCACCACCAATCACATTGCCGATCACATCGAAATTAGCCCTGGTAATCTGTATTACCACTTCCGCAATAAGCAAGAAATCGTTCGCGAGATCTTTGCGCTTTATTCAGCAGAACTTTTAGAAAGATTTACCCCTATTCAAGGTTCGCAAGAGAGCCTGACTATGCTGAAGAGCTACCTAGACTCTATTTTTACCTTGATGTGGAAATACCGCTTTTTCTACGCAAACTTACCAGAAATCTTGTCACGAGATGAACAGCTACACGAACAGTACATCGATGTGCAAGAGAAGCTGCAAGCGAACCTCATTGCTATTATGCAAGAGTTCGTAACGATGAAGCTGTTGAATGTCGATCAACAACAGTTGAAGTCATTAGTATGTACATTGCACTTGATTGCGTGTAGTTGGTTGGCGTATCAATCCGCGATGGCTTCAAAAACCAACATTACCGAGCAAATGGTGAAGCAAGGGATGTTGCAGATGCTTAATGTCGTTAAGCCATTAGCAACTGAGCAGGGCTTAGAGCAGCTACTGTTATTAGAAGATGCGGTTAGCAATCTACACAGTTAAACGTCAAACTGCTTAATATTTCGAGAGTCACTCTCATTTTCGAGTCGTGGCTCGAGTTGACTTGTCAAATATGCCACGCACAATAGTCCCATACGCTAAAAACCCTTGCAGGGATAAGATTCTCGATAAAGGAACTATCGCCCCATGAATTACGACATTTTTAATGGTGATGCTGATGGCATCATTGCTCTTCTACAATTGCGTTTGGCTGATCCTGTCGATGCCCAGTTAATAACCGGTGTAAAGCGCGACATCAAGCTGGTGGAAAAAGTAGACGTGCAAGCGGGTGATGAGCTGACTGTGTTAGACATTTCGATGGAAAAGAACATGGCAGGTCTAGAGCAAGCTTTGGCTCAAGGCGCGCACGTCTTTTACGCCGATCATCACAAAGCGGGCGACATTCCTCAGCATGGTAATTTGGATGCGCACATCGATCTCGATGCCAACATGTGCACGGCGTTGATTGTCGATAAGTTGCTTGATGGGCGTTTTCATGACTGGGCGATTACGGCGGCTTATGGCGATAACATGATTGCTAAAGCCGATGAGTTAGCGAATAACGCGGGCTTGTTGCAGCAACAGAAAGAGCAGCTAAAAGAGCTGGGTACTTTAATTAACTACAACGGCTACGGATCGAAGGTCGAAGATTTACACTTTCACCCTGCGGAGCTGTACCGAGCTTTGCTGAAGTACACGTCACCATTTGAAGCTATTGAAGATACGGCCTCGCCATACTACCAATTGCAATCGGCTTACCAACAAGACATGGAGGCGGCTCTCGCAGTGCCTGCCATGCATGAGAGTGATAAGCTGAAGTTGTTTGAGTTACCAAACACGGCGGCATCACGCCGAATCAGTGGTGTTTATGGCAACTGGCTAGCAAACCAAACCCCTGACTCTGCGCATGCGGTACTTACTGAAAATGCAGATGGTACTTATACGGTTTCACTCCGCGCCCCATTAAACAATAAACAAGGTGCCGTTGCCGTGTGTGGTCAGTTCCCGACAGGTGGGGGGCGAGAGGCGGCGGCAGGAATCAACGCGTTAAGCAAAGATGATGTGAATGCTTTTATTGATGCGGTAGAAACCTACTACGCATAGCATTTTCCAAAATATGAATACAAAAAAGGAGCCGAGTGGCTCCTTTTTTATTATAAGTCTATGAGTCAGATAATCAGCGTTTTAACCAAGATTTCGGATTCTGCGCTTCACTATTACGACGAATTTCAAAGTACAGCGATGGTCTGTCTTGACCACCTGTATCACCCGCGAGAGCAATCACTTCGCCGGCGGTGACTCGGTCGCCTTCTTTTTTAGTTAAGGCTTGGTTGTAACCATAGAGGGTCATGTCACCTTTGCCGTGGTCGAGCAGTACCACTAAACCGTATCCGCGCAGATACTCCGCAAATACGACAGTTCCAGGATAAACGGCTTTCACTTGTTGACCATAGTTGGCAGACAGCACCATGCCCTTCCAGTTTACCTGCCCGGTTTGTCGCGTACCAAAGTTGTGTAACACACTGCCTTTGAGTGGCCAAGGCAGCTTACCGCGCTGTTTGCCGAGTCCGTCCATTGGCACCGCATTACGCTTCGCTGCTTTGGCGATCTCTGCTTTTAAACGGGTTTCGTTGCGTTGCAGCTCGGCTAAGTAGCGTTTGTCATTCTTGATACTGCTCTGAATTTTATTCAGGGTTTGCTTACGCTTGGATTGTGTACTCGCTAGCGCTGTACGTTTTTCGGATTGCTGCTTGAGCAGAGTCTCGATTTGCTCTTTTTCTAGCTCGAGTTGGTTTTTGTTGTGCGCTAATTCTTGGGTTATTTTGGTGATCGCATCAATCACTTCAGCACGTGCTTTAGCTAAATGCTGGAAGTATTGGCTCATGCGGTCTTCTTCCACACCTTGATTTAACAAGTGACCATTGGCCTTCGCTCGCTCGGTTACGTAATACGTTTGCAGCAGCTGTTTGAGTTCTTCTTCTTGCTCTTGACGCTGTGCTTCTTGCAAGGCAATTTTCTCTTCTAGGTTTTCTATGTTTTTGTCTGCTTGTGCGAGGTTAGACTTGGTTTGTCGTATTTCACGCTCAAGCTTAGAAATACCAAGCTCTTGATCTTTTAGTGATTTCTGTAACTCATTGAGCTGCTTTTCTTGGGAAGAGAGCGATTTGCGCTGACGGCTTATCTCACTGGATACGCCTTTGAGCTCTTGCTGACTCACAGCAGAGGAGGTAATGGGATAAGTGGCAGATAAAGCACAAGTTAATAAAATAGCCGAGCGTAGAACAGGGTGATTTTGTTTTCGCACTTGAGAGTTACCTACCACGTTGTTGTCAAAAAGGTTTGTTGACGATTAAATACCATCTCCATGGATAAAGCTTTGCGACTTGCCGTTAAAGCCTTGATCCATATCGAGAGAGGGTTTGTCCGTTTTTGGACGTCCGACGATTTTTGCAGGCACGCCAGCCACCGTTGTGTGAGGAGGCACGGCTTGCAATACCACAGAGCAAGATCCGATTTTCGCGCCTTCACCGACTTCGATATTGCCAAGAATCTTTGCACCAGCTCCGATCATCACACCCTCGCGAATTTTCGGGTGACGATCACCGCATTCTTTACCAGTACCACCAAGGGTGACATCTTGCAGTATAGACACGTCGTTTTCGACCACGGCAGTTTCACCAATCACGATGCCTGTTGCATGGTCGAGCATGATGCCACTACCAATGCGCGCTGCAGGGTGAATATCGACCTGACATGCTACCGAAATCTGATTTTGTAGGTAAGTCGCAAGAGCGTGACGACCTTGCTTCCACAGCCAGTTTGCTACTCGGTAGCCTTGCAGTGCGTGATAGCCTTTTAGGTACAGCAATGGCATTGAGTACATTGAAACAGCAGGGTCGCGATTGACCGTGGCACAAATATCACAAGCCGCGCCGTCAGTGATGGTTGGATCTGCCGCAAAGGCTTCTTCAACCACTTCACGCACAGCCATCGCTGGCATGGAAGCGGTGTTCAATTTGTTAGCCAGAATATAACTCAGAGCGGCACACAAACTTTCATGCTTGATAATGGTGGCATGATAGAAGCTCGCCAGCATAGGCTCTTGTTCTGACATTTCACGGGCTTCTGAGACAATTTTGTTCCAGACTTTTTGTTTTTCGCAGTGTTTCATTCTCAATATCCAGAGTGGTTCTTCCGTGACCCGACAACTTCAATTTTTCTCAGATGAGCTGCAAAGGGCGGTAGATTGCTACTTTCCTTCGGCTTTTTTGTCACGAGCAAGTAAATCTTGCGCTGCTAAGCGCGCATCTTTTCCTTGATACAATACTTGATAAATTTGATCAACTATCGGCATCTCAACACCCATACGTTGAGAGAGTAGCCATACTTCTTTTGTATTGCGGTAACCCTCAACCACTTGACCAATTTCTTCTTGAGCCGTATCAACGTCTTTACCTTGGCCTAATGCCAAGCCAAAGCGTCGGTTACGTGATTGGTTATCGGTACATGTCAGGACAAGATCGCCTAAACCCGCCATGCCCATAAAGGTTTCTGGCTGTGCACCCAGCGCAGCACCAAGGCGACTCATTTCAGCCAAGCCACGAGTAATTAATGCAGTACGGGCGTTGGCGCCAAAACCGATACCATCAGACATACCTGCACCAATCGCAATAACGTTTTTCACAGCGCCGCCCAATTGCATACCAATAAAGTCACTATTGGCGTATACGCGGAAGGTTTTGCTACAGTGGATTTTTTCTTGTAGATCCGCAACAAATTCAGAATCTGGAGACGCAACTGAAATTGCAGTCGGCATACCCATTGCGAGCTCTTTCGCAAACGTTGGGCCAGACAATACTGCTAGTGAGTAGTTTTCACCGATAATGTCATAAGCGACGTCTTTCAGCAGGCGCCCCGTTTCAGGTTCAAGCCCTTTGGTTGCCCAACAGATGCGAGAGTCTTCGCGCAAGAATGGTTTACAGCTGTTTAGCACGATGCCAAAGACATGGCTTGGAACCACAACCAACAAATCTCGGCTTGCTTGAACGGCTTTTTCTAAATCCGATTCAATGATCAAGCTTTCAGGGAAATCAACACCTGGTAAGAAGGCATGGTTAGCTCGGTCTGCTTCTAGGCGAGCCATGTGCTCTGGCTCGTGTCCCCAAAGGACAACGTTCGCGCCGTTACGAGCGAGTGAGATCGCCAAAGAGGTGCCGTATGAGCCTGCGCCAATCACAGTCATTGCGATGTCTTTACCGTAAGCATTGTTTGTATTTGCTTGTGTCATGCTACCGCCTAATTGTCTTGCTACTAGTAGAATCTAGTTCCTAATCGTCAAATTTTACGCCTTCTGGCGATTAGGAACTAGGAACTTTTGTCAGAAATAAAAAATGCACATTGCATCGGATGGTAGACGCTCTGTGCATTTTATTTGAGTCGGTGACGTCAGCACTGTGGCTATTCGTCACTTATAAAACGTGAATTACGCTTCAGCTTCGCCTTGTTGAGCTTGCTGTTGTAGGTAGTTCATGAATAGCGCGTCAAAGTTTACTGGCGCTAGGTTCAGTTGAGGGAACGTACCTTTAACGACTAGGCTTGAGATAGTTTCACGAGCGTATGGGAATAGGATGTTCGGGCAGAATGCGCCTAGGCAATGTGCAAGTTGACCAGCTTCCATTTGTTCAGCAGTGAAGATACCACCTTGTTGAACTTCACATAGGAACGCAGTCTCTTCTTCGTTCTTCACAGTAACGGTTAGGCGTAGAACAACTTCGTAAACGCCTTCACCAAGCTCGCGGCTTTGAGTGTCTAGGTCTAGTTTAACGTCTGGGTTCCACTCTTTCTGGAAAATTACTGGAGAGTTCGGCGCTTCAAAAGAAACGTCTTTTAGGAAGATGCGTTGAATTGCGAAGTTTTGTTGTGCGTCTTGAGGTGCTGCTTCAGCCATTTTTTAATCCTTAAATCAATATTTGTTGAGCCTAGAAACGTCTAAGCTCAGAAAACTGGTATGTCCTGAGACTAACTGAGCCAATCTACCTTGACTAGATGAAGCGTGTATTACGTGCAAAGCGTCACAACTTAGTGCTCCAACTGCTTTCAATTTGCTCAGTTTTTTGTCCGCGAGGCTTGGTAAAAGCGCGTTTAAACGCGAACTTTCGTTCTTGCCACGTTCCTACTTCTTACCGCGAACTAACGGCAGGTTCGCTTCGTTCCACGCAATCAAACCATTTTTTAGTAGGCTCACGTTTTCGAAGCCAGCTTTTACTAGTAGGTTTGCGCTTTCTTGAGCGGTCTGTCCTGTCTTACATACAACAATGATTGGGTCTGATTTGTGGTTTTCAAGGCTACCCAAGTTACCCGCTTTGATGTCTGACGGTAAAATGTGAAGTGAGTCGGTGATATGACCTTTTTTGAACTCGTCTTTGGTACGGATATCCACTACAACGCCGTTTTCACGGTTCATAAGATGAGTCAGTTGGTTTACGTTGATTTCTTTGTATGCGGCTGTCGCTGATTTCACGATGTTCATGATAAAGGCGACAAGAAGACCTACCCAAACCAAAGATAGAATCATGTTCTGTTGGAAAAATTCAATGTACTCTTGCATGTCTTGAGCTCTTACGCTGTTGGCGGAAAAATAAAGCAGGAGTATAGCGAGGTTACGGCTCTTAGGCGAGAGGGTTAAAATTTTCTAACGAATAATTGAGATCTCTATAAACCCGTTATGCCCTTACTATCCGTACATTTCGCTCTGGTAGCTTGATTGCTTTGGCCTATTGGACTTATCGGTTTAAGTGACTTCTGTTTTACTGAGAAAAGAGAACAATAGGTATTAACCCATCTTGTTTGATGTTGCTTTAAATTAGCGCTGTTTCAAGTGCAAAAATAAGAATGAGAAGCGTAAGAAAACCGAACTTAGACTGGGGTGTACAAAGCGTATTAGAAATGACTATGCTTGTGGAACACGATTGTCGGCACTGACTCGTTGTTCGCTTAACTTGTAAGATAGCAACAATAAATCGCAAACATTATTTGATCTTAACCTACAGTTTTGGTTAAAAAGTGTAGTAAAATTACGCTAGTTTTGTTTCAAGGTTAGATAGGGCAGCGAGGCCCTACGCCAAAAGTTACTTAAATTTGATGAGGTCATCACTATGTCAGCTAAGAAGCCACTGGCTCTAGTTATCCTTGACGGTTACGGTTACCGTGAAGACACAGCAAGTAACGCAATTGCGAATGCGAAAACACCAGTAATGGATGCTCTGATTGCGAATAACCCACACACATTAATCTCTGCTTCAGGCATGGATGTTGGCCTTCCTGATGGTCAAATGGGTAACTCTGAAGTTGGTCACACTAACATTGGTGCAGGCCGCGTTGTATACCAAGACCTGACTCGTATCACTAAATCAATTGCGGATGGTGAGTTCGAAGAAACGCCTGCGCTAGTTGAAGCTATCGACTCTGCAGTGAAAGCTGAAAAAGCAGTACACATCATGGGCCTGATGTCTCCAGGCGGTGTTCACTCTCACGAAGACCACATTTACGCTGCAGTTGAAATGGCAGCGGCGCGTGGCGCAGAGAAAATCTACCTACACTGCTTCCTAGACGGCCGTGACACACCACCACGTAGTGCTGAAAACTCACTACAACGTTTCCAAGACCTATTTGCGAAACTAGGTAAAGGCCGCGTTGCTTCTCTAGTAGGTCGTTACTACGCAATGGACCGTGACAACAACTGGGATCGCGTCCAAGTTGCTTACGATCTTCTAACTCAAGCTAAAGCTGAGTTCACAGCAGAAACGGCAGTTGCAGGTCTAGAAGCGGCTTACGCTCGTGAAGAAAACGACGAATTCGTTAAAGCAACAACTATCAAAGCGGAAGGTCAAGAAGACGCAATCATGCAAGATGGTGATGCGGTTATCTTCATGAACTACCGTGCTGACCGTGCACGTCAAATCACTCGTGCATTCGTTCCTGCGTTTGACGGCTTTGAGCGTGCAGTATTCCCAGCAATCAACTTTGTGATGCTGACTCAATACGCGGCTGATATCCCTCTAGCTATCGCATTCCCACCTGCGTCTCTAGAAAACACTTACGGTGAGTGGCTATCTAAACAAGGTCAAACTCAGCTACGTATCTCTGAAACAGAGAAATACGCACACGTGACTTTCTTCTTCAACGGTGGTGTTGAGAACGAATTCGAAGGCGAAGAGCGTCAGTTGGTTGCTTCTCCAAAAGTTGCAACGTACGACATGCAGCCTGAAATGAGCTCTCCAGAACTAACAGAGAAGATGGTTGCGGCTATCAAATCAGGTAAGTTCGATACCATCATCTGTAACTACCCGAACGCAGATATGGTTGGTCACACTGGCGTTTATGAAGCGGCTGAGAAAGCAATCGAAGCTCTAGATGAAAGCGTGGGTAAAGTGGTTGAAGCAATCAAAGAAGTTGGCGGTCAACTATTGATCACTGCGGACCACGGTAACGCAGAAATGATGATCGACCCTGAAACTGGCGGCATCCACACTGCTCACACTAACCTACCAGTGCCTCTAATCTATGTAGGTGACAAAGCGGTTGAATTCAAAGAAGGCGGTAAACTGTCTGACCTTGCACCAACCATGCTTTCTCTAGCTGGTCTAGAAATCCCAGCAGAAATGACGGGTGAAGTATTAGTTAAATAAATAATTAACTAACGGCTCCGAATGACAAAAGCCCGAGTTTAAACTCGGGCTTTTTTGTATCTGGCAATAAGGACTGGTCTGTAAGGTTACTGAACCAAAATGCCCGCACCAATCACAGCTAGGGCTGCGCCTAACCATGCAAATCGGTTTGGTCGGCGTTTAGTGTAAATCCAGAGTAGTGGTAGCAACATAATTGGCGTGGTTGAAGATAGAAGTGCAACCATACCTACATTTCCTTCTTGCAGTGCGTATAAGATTAGCGTCATGCCGACGGCCATCGCCAAGAAACCATTAAGGGCAGTAATACCAAATATGCGCCAAGTAATGTGTTGCGTCGAGCGAGCGACTTTGACTCCTAGAATTAACAACATGCTGTGGGCGAAAAAGGCACTGATCATTCGAATAGCAGAAGCCGCAACTGGGTCAATACTGGTTTGCATTACTGGCTTGGCGATGATGCCGCCCAATGCTTGGCACATTGCTGCGGTTAAGCCAAGTCCAATACCCACCCAGATGTTACCTTTAATGTCTTCCAAGACGTTATTCACTTGACCTCTTCGGCCAAAGAATATCGCCATCACCACGCCGCTAAATACCAATGATGCGCCCAGTAGTTCTATTGTGGTCATGACTTCGCTAAATAAGAAGTAGCCCAAGATGGCAGAGAACACGGCGTGGCAAGAGAAGAGTAACCCGGCTTGTCTTGGCCCCATACGATTCAAACACGCGAATAGAGCGGTATCGCCAATAAAAATACCAATCAGTCCTGAGGCCATCATTGGCGTTACATGTTCCCAAGAAACCGTTAACCAGCCGCCAGTTATCCAGGCCATTGTTGATAAGATCACGGCTGTGCAGCCCATACGCCAGCGGCTGTAAGAAAATGCGCCTAGGTGTTGTGCAGGAATGACCGAAATTAGGCTAGAAACTGCCCACAGAAAAGCGGCGCATAAAGCAAGCCATTCGTAACCCATGATGTGTCGACGTCCTTGTAGAGTAGAGGAGTCTTAATATGCACGAAATTTATGGGATGTAAAAGCCGCTCTGTAAGGGCAGTAGCTGGAGAGCAGCTCCATGACAACACGCTTTTTCATGGAGCTCTTCGATTAAAACAGTACCAAAACTGCGCCATACACGATAAGTAGACCAATCAAACCAAGAATCAGCCCCACTTTCGCCATGTCTTTGCTCTCGATGAGGCCTGTTGAATAAGCCAAAGAGTTTGGTGGTGTGGAAACCGGTAAGATCATGCCAAGTGATGCGGAGAAGGCGACGACAACCAGTAAACCTTGTAGGCCACCAACCGCAATAAGGCTTGGCATTGATGTACCAATAGCGGCAGTAATAGGCATCAATAAGTTTGCTGTTGCGGTATTAGACATAAAGTTCGCCATTAACCAACACACTACTGATAGGGCTAAAACAACGGCAAATGGTGATAGCAGGCTGTAATCAATGGCGTGCGCTAATGCTTCGGCTAAGCCCGTTTTGTCTAAGGCAATACCAATTGCTATACCACCGGCAACCAGCCATAAAACATCCCAGTTAATCAGCTTGAGCTCTTCTTTTCCCATAATGCCCGTTAACGTGAACACTGCTAGTGGGATAATCGCGACAACGTATGTATTCATGCCATGCACTTTCGTTGTCATCCAAAGCACAATGGTTAGTGCAAAAGTGATGTAGACGACGATCGCACGCCAGCTCCTTTTGAATGTACCATCTAGCTTTAGTTTCATTTCTGGTTCGCTAGACGGAAACAGCTTTTGCAACAAGAACCAAGCTACAGTGAGTTGTACCAACACAAATGGTAGACCCATTGTCATCCACGATAGGAAGTCTATCGCGTTTTCTCCAGTGAGATATTGAAGCGCTATCGCATTAGGTGGCGTGCCTATCGGAGTCGCAATGCCGCCTGTATTCGCGGCAATTGGAATACACAACACCAGTGCTTTAATCCCTAAATCCCCTTTAGGTGCTGAAGCGACGATGGGGCCAAGCAGGGCTAGCATCATCACGGTCGTGGCAGTATTGGACATAAACATTGAAAAAACGGCGGTAATTAACATCAAGCCCAGCATGATGAACTTAGGTTGGGTGCCGAATGGTTTTAATAGTACTCGGGCGAGGTTGTTGTCGAGCTCGTATTTGGAAGCCGCAATCGCAAGAGCAAAACCACCCATAAAAAGAATAATGATCGGTGAAGAGAAGGCCGAGAAAATATCGGTGTAAGCAATTAACTCTCCTAAATCATGCCCCGCTGGTGGATTGCGAAATAGATGCAAACCTTTATCCGATATCATGATCAGTTCAAGAGCGATAATAAGAATGGACGTAGCAAAAACGGGAACCGGCTCGAGAACCCAAAGTAGGGCAGCAAGAAGAAAAATAGCTAACAGGCGATGCTGAATTAAAGTGAGATCGTCAATAGGAATAGCATCGATCGGCATCATCAAAACACCGAGCGGAATTAAAAAGCACACCAGCAATTTCGCCAACGTGTTTACACTCATCTTTGGCATTGGCTGCCCCTCTAAATATTCATTCTAAGCGCAGGATAATTGATTGTGGAATGAGGGTCTTAGAGGCAGGTATGAGTTTGAGAAATAGAGGCTAAATTTCGAACGGAGTTTTGCTTTTTATCAATAAAAAGAGCCCTTAATAAAGGGCTCTTTAACGGTGTTTTACTTATTTTTTCAAGGCGTAAGGTGTGCCCATAACGGTTGGCTTACCGTTTTCCATGCTTGCGTCAAACTCAATCGCGTCTTTGGCAAACAGGTTAATAACAGTAGAACCCAGTTTGAAGCGGCCCATCTCTTCGCCTTTTTTCAAGATCACGGCCTTGTCACCCTCTGCTGGGTAATCCCATTTGTAGACAGTGTTTCCACGAGGCGGAGTGATAGTGCCAGCCCATACTTGCTCAATGCTACCAACAATTGTCGCACCAACAAGCACCTGTGCCATTGGACCAAACTCAGTATCGAAGATACACACCACACGCTCGTTACGTGCAAATAGGTTCGGTACGTTTTCTGCTGTCAGAGGGTTTACTGAGAACAGGTCACCTGGTACGTAAATCATTTGGCGCAGAGTGCCGTCACATGGCATGTGTACACGGTGGTAATCGCGCGGAGATAGATACAATGTGGCAAAAGAACCATCTTTAAATTCGTCCGCTAAATTCGCGTCACCGCCCAGCAATTCTTGTGCTGAGAAGCGATGACCTTTTGCTTGGATAAGTTGACCATCTTCAATAGGGCCAAACTGGCTAACACAAGCGTCGGCTGGATGAGTGATGACGTTTTCGCCTTCAGAAATTGGGCGTGCGCCTTCTTTTAGCTCACGAACGAAAAACTCGTTGAACGTTTTAAAATGCTTAGGATCTGAGTGCTTTGCCTCATCCATATTCACATTGTATTGTTTGATAAACCAACGAATAACTGCTGTTGTTAGACCGCCAGCTTTTGCTGAAGCCAGTTTACCCATTAGGCGAGTGAGGCCGTGTTGTGGGATCCAGTACTGCAGTCCAACTTTAAACTTGTCCATCTTTAATTCCGATACTTCTGTTAGATTCGCGCTTTAGGGCGCGTGATGTTACTGAAATTTAATTTGCTTGTCAGTATTAGGTGAAGACTTTTTACACAGTTACAGCCTTAACTCAATTACAGATCGGCTTTTTTATTACGTGAATACTGACGATTTGCTTTGTTTTCAACCATGCTTTCCAAAATGCGATGATAGTTTTCAAAGCGAGTTTCGTTAATTTCCCCGTTCTCGACAGCTTCGCGTAGAAGGCAGCCTGGGTCATCATTGTGTTTACAATCTCGGAACTTGCAACCGCCTAAATATGGTCGAAATTCAACGAATGCTTTTGTTACTTCTTCTGCTTCCAAATGCCAAAGACCAAATTCACGTACTCCAGGTGAGTCGATCAAATCGCCACCCGTTGGAATGTGGTATAAACGTGCAGCCGTCGTGGTGTGTTGGCCCAAGCCAGAGTTCTCAGAGACTTCGCCTTCTTCCACTTCGCTCTCTAGTTCCGGCATTAACGCGTTGACTAAGCTGGATTTCCCTACGCCTGATTGACCAACAAAGATATTAATTCGATCACGCAGTAGGGTTTCTAGTTCAGCAATGCCTTCTCCAGACTTCTTGCTGACCAGAAGCACTTTATAGCCAATACGTTCATATTCTTTGAGCCATTCTTCATACATTGCACGGTCATCGGCTTCTAGAAGGTCGATCTTATTTAAGACCAACAATGGCGCAATATTCAGTGTTTCTGATGCAACGAGATAGCGGTCAATAATATTTAGCGATAGCTCTGGTAATACCGAAGAGACAATGACCATTTGATCAATATTGGCTGCAACGGGTTTTAGGCCATCGTAATAATCTGGACGAGTGAGCACTGAAGAGCGAGGTTCTACCGCTTCAACAACACCAGAGATGCCCGCCATAGACTCCAATCCTTCGCGCCATAAAACACGATCGCCAGATACTAGAGACTCAATACCACGGCGGAGGTTACAGCGTTGAATTTCGCCTGTTTCAAGGTCTTCAATGTCCGCGTGCTGACCAAAACGAGTGATCACGAGACCTTGCTTGCTGGCGCCTAGCATGTTTTCATCCCACTGGATGGAATCTTCTTGCTTCTTCAAACGCTTTTGTTGGTTGCTACGTACGCGTCGCACCTGACCTTTGGTTAACTTTTTCTTCTTTGCCACAATTCTGTACTTTATGTGAATTTACTCAAATGGTTGAGCCGTACTCTTGGCTCCGTGTATGAGTATCGTGTTTCTCGTATTTTGAGGTATAGTACCTCTTTTATCGATAAACAAATAGGCGGCGTAACCATGTCCTTTAGCGATCAAAACCTAATTTGGGTTGATTTAGAGATGACAGGGCTTGATCCTGAAACGCACAAAATCATCGAAATTGCTTCTATTGTCACGGATAGCGAACTAAATATTTTGGCTGAAGGTCCAGTGTTAGCGATTCATCAGCCGGAAGAAGAACTGGCGAAAATGGACGACTGGTGTACTAATACGCATACGGCAAGCGGTTTGGTGGAGCGCGTTCGAAACAGTCAAATCTCAGAACAAGACGCAGTCGCACAAACCATTGAATTTTTAGAAAAATGGGTGCCAAAAGGGGCGTCGCCAATATGTGGTAACAGCATTGGGCAGGATCGTCGCTTTTTATACAAGCATATGCCTGAGTTGGAAGAGTTCTTCCATTACCGATATGTTGACGTTAGTACTCTTAAAGAACTAGCACGTCGCTGGCAACCTGAGGTGCTAAATGGGTTCACAAAACAGGGAACACATTTGGCCTTGGACGACATTCGTGAGTCCATCGCAGAACTTAAGTACTATCGAGGTACTATTTTCAAGATTTAACTGTTAAGGTTGCGATCCAAATTGTTGTAATTTATATCGCTTTTGATTGCTTTTTCGTCGTTCAGTAAAAAAATAAAGTTTTTTTGAAGGAAGGACTTGCATCACAAAAAAATGCTCTTATAATTCGCAGCCCTAAACAGCGGAAACGTTGTTGATGCGACACTAGCTCAGTTGGTAGAGCGCAACCTTGCCAAGGTTGAGGTCACGAGTTCGAACCTCGTGTGTCGCTCC